>JBJTXG010000163.1:0-3137 GCA_046082125.1 Ferruginibacter sp.
GTTTGATTATGCCAACCCGGAAACGAGGTGTATACCGGTTCAATGGCCAGTCCGTTCATCTGATAGGGAACCCGGTTGATCGATTGTCCATCGATGGTGTAGGCCGTACAGGCATTCAGTTCTTCCATCACGTCCAGAATATCGGCTTTGGTCATTACCAATTGGGTGACTCCATTGATCATACAGGCATACTGAAGGGCCAGCAGATCAATCCAACCGCATCGGCGTGGGCGACCGGTCGTGCTGCCAAATTCATTTCCTGCTTTTCGGATCGTCTCACCAATCTCGTTATGTAATTCGGTTGGAAAAGGGCCTTCACCAACCCGGGTGCAATACGCTTTAGTAACACCGATGATTTCGCGGATTTGCAGCGGAGAAACGCCCAGACCGGTACAAACGCCGGCCGATATGGTGTTGCTACTGGTTACGTATGGGAAGGTTCCGAAATCAACGTCAAGCATAGAACCCTGGGCACCTTCGGCCAATACTTTTTTTCCGGAGGCGATTTGCTCGTTGATGAAATACTCTCCGTTTACAATACGAATCGTTTTTAAAAATTCAATGGCTTCAAAAAATTCTGTTTCCCAGGCAGTCAGGTCTTCCTGCACGTTGAACGTATCAAGGAGGCGCTGATGCTTCATGCGAAGCTGTATGTACTTGGTTGTAAAATGTTTATCGAGAATATCACCGACCCGCAATCCATTACGGCCGGTTTTGTCCATGTATGTGGGTCCGATTCCCTTGAGTGTGGAGCCGATTTTCAGATTTCCTTTCGAGGTTTCGCTGGCTTTGTCCAGTGCGCGATGTGTTGGAAGAATGAGGTGGGCTCGTTCACTGATAAAAAGATTTTTGCGTGCATCCACACCCATTGAAGAAACCGTCTGGCATTCTTTTTTGAGCGTGACCGGATCGAGTACTACGCCATTCCCTATGAGATTGATTTTATTACTGTGAAAAATGCCGCTGGGGATCTGATGCAGGACCACTTTGACCTTATCCTCACCTATGTAGAGTGTATGACCGGCATTAGGTCCTCCCTGAAAACGGGCAATCACATCATAGGCATCGGCAAAATAATCTACGATCTTTCCCTTTCCTTCGTCACCCCATTGAAGACCCAAAATGACATCAACCATAGTACAGCTATTTGGAATTGTTTATCGAAAATGGCAGTCAAAGGTAATGAACGATGAGGATGGAATAAAAGAAATCAGGATTCCGGTTGATTCCTTTCCCAAACCCACTCAACGTCGCCGGACGAAAAAGACGATCCGCCCTTATAATCTGTTAAGAGCAATCCGGATGGATCAACACCAAGGATAGTTGTTTGTATGATATTACCCTCCTGTTTCAGGAAAACCATGTCACCCCGACGATATAATACCTCTTGATAGGCTGCTACGATGCCGTTGAGATCCGTCTGGGTCGTTTCCTGCATGGTACGCACGAGGGTCTCATGGATGTCCCGGGCGATGAGAAGCGGATCGCGCCATTGTTGGTCGTTTTGAAACAGCGACGTGGCGGTTTTGGCATTTTCTTCAAAAACAACCTGATTCACATTGATACCAATTCCGATGACGGCGTCGGTCCACTCATGGCCGACATACCGGTTTTCGATGAGGATGCCACCTGCCTTTCTGTCATGCAGTATCAGGTCATTTGGCCATTTAATAAAAAAGGGTTGTGAAACATATTTCATCAGCACCGTACGACAAACCTGGGCGACCAGCATGTTGAGAATGGCTGGAAACGGCGAAAACACCTTGGTAGGCTTCCAAACTACACTCATCAGTAGATTTTCACCCGGGTTGCTGTCCCATTTTTTATTGTGACGACCCCGACCGGCTGTTTGATATTGAGCGAACCAGGCCTCTCCGGAATGGGCTGTTTCTTTTCGAACCCGATCCATGGCATAGTTGTTGGTGCTATCTGTTTGCAATAAAATATGAAAATCAAACCCGTTCGTCATAACGTACCAAATGACAAAGAAATAGTATTTTTGAAGGAAATCACGAATTAAAAACCAATCACACAAACATGGTCTTTCCATGTTGAAAAAAAAGCGCCTTTGAGTAGTCACCCCATTCCGGCCGCCGGTCCAAAAAGGATCACCCGGCTTACCCGTAACAGCAAAATTTTCAAAACCATCATTCGGGCTGTTCAGGATAAAAAAGGAGAAAAAATCGTTAGCCTGGATTTGCGTAAGATTCCGGAAGCCGTCGCTGATTTCTTCATCATTTGCCAGGCGTCTAACCCCAATCAGGTGCGCGCCATTGCCGACTTTGTGGAGTTTGAGGTTAAAAAAAACTGCCTTGAACTACCCTATAAGCAAGAAGGCAGACAGGCCGAACAATGGATCCTTATTGATTATGTAAACATCGTGCTGCATGTCATGCTACCGGAGCCTAGAGCTTTTTATCAATTGGAAGAGCTTTGGAGCGATGCCACCATGCAGGAACATACGGATGATCATCCGACCCTAAAAACAACGTAAACATGAACCACTCAAACAACAGCCAACACAACCAAGGCAGCGGGGAGCCTCCCAAAAACAAAGGAAAATTTAATATCTACTGGATATACGGTATCATTTTTCTTGGCATCATATCATACAATCTTTTCCGGGATGTAGACACCGGAGGTGTTGAAATCTTTCAGCAGCAGTATCACCAAATGATCGAACAAGGATATGTACAATCCATCACGGTTATTCGCAACAAAAAAATTGTGCGCGTGACGGTCAATCCCGAGGTCCTCGCAAAAAATCGGGACTATTTCAAAGCGTTTGTGAATAACGGAAACGACAAAAAACGCATGGATGCGCTGATCAAGTCCACGCCACCACAGTTTTATTTCACTATCAAGGATCTTACCAGCTTTTCGAATGAAGAAAATGCCTTTTACGCTTCCCATCCGGCAATCCGACGAGTGAATGAATCTTCTGATGATGAAGGAGAGTTGTTTGGCCAGATTGTCAGCACCCTCTTACCTATCTTACTGATTGGATTTTTATTCATTATGATGATGCGAAAAATGGGTGGTCCCGGCGGGGGTGGCGGCGGAGGCATCTTTAATATCGGAAAATCTAAAGCGACGTTATTTGAGAAAGGCACCAAGGTTAATATCAATTTTAATGA
>JBJTXG010000164.1:0-4881 GCA_046082125.1 Ferruginibacter sp.
CATTGCCAACGCTTACAGGGACCATGAGTGCCTGCGAAGGAAACAGCATCACCCTATTCGGTAGCGGAACCGCCGCCGCGGTCAATCCATGGGTATCTTCGGATCTGTCTGTAGCTACCATATCCAATGCAGGTGTGGTGAGTGCGTTGACTGTTGGAACCACAACAATAACCTTTACCAATGCCAATGGTTGTTCGAAAGACACGTTATTTACAGTGACATCTCCCTCAGTGGCAGGTACAGCCAGCGGAAACAACACGGTTTGTTCCGGAACAAACAGTTCAATCATTTCACTGGTAGGAAACACCGGGTCGATTCAATGGCAGCTATCAACCAATAACGTAACCTGGGTCAATATCGGGGGTGCTACTTCAAGCACCTACACGGCCACCAATCTCACGGTGGAAAGTTATTATCGTGCGGTGGTTACCAATGGTACTTGTTCTTCCGTTACGTCCAACACCGTTACCATCGGCATCAATCCACTGCCTACCGCCTTTACGGTTACTGGTGGCGGCGCTTACTGTATCGGTGATGGAGGGGTGGCTATAGGACTGAGTGGCTCGCAGTCGGGTGTTCAGTATGAATTGTTCAGGGGTGTAACCCTCTTTGGTACGGCCAATGGAAACGGATCAGCGCTAAACTTTGGTTTACAGACCCAAGCCGGATCATTCACGGTATTAGCCACCAATCTGGTTACCAATTGTCAGTCCACTATGAGTGGATCTGCTATAGTTACCATCAAGCTCAAACCAGCCGCTACAATCTCTCCGGCAGGCCCTGTCAACATCTGCTCACCGGCCACTCAAACATTGACTGCTACACCGAATATCACAGCAGCCAATGCGAGCTACCAATGGTTCCTGGATGGCAGTCCGATATCGGGGGCAACCTCTAATACAGTGATAGCGTCGGCTTCCGGTGTTGGTGTATACTCGGTTGTTATCACCAATACAGATCCTGCCAATGGATGTGTGGGTTTGAAATCAAAAGCGGTGATTGTTAATATCAATGCCAGCCCATCCAACGTGAGCGTTACGCCATCTACCTCTGAAGCATGTGCCGGAGCGCCAATCACACTAACCGTTTCAAACGATCCTGTAGAAGTACTGAATGCGGTGTCGCTGTTTGAAGATTTTAATGGCGCATCCACCAGCTGGGTCATAACCAATGGACCTACGTCACCTGCTGCAACCAACTGGGCCGTAACAAATGCTCCTTTGTATAACAACACGGGGTCGGTTTCCTTTACCAATTTTGTTACGCAAGATGCTGGTAAGTTCATTTTAGCGGATGCCGATGCAGGCAATGCCACCCCAACGGTTACAACCATCACATCACCCGTGTTCAGTTTGGCCAATTACACCATCGCCAACATCACGTTCGAACACGCCTTGCGAAGTGCAGTATCAACAGATAATGTGGCTCAAATCGACATTTCAACAGATGGAGGTACAAACTGGGCTTTATTGAAAGATTACCTTGGTCAAAATGCGGGCACCATCACCAATAATAGTCAGAATACCGCCAATGAATCAATTAACTTGAATACCTTCCTGGGTCAGTCCAACCTCAGGGTTCGTTACCGTTATGAATCTACACAAGGGTTTTATTGGATTATTGATAATGTGAAGGTATCGGGTACCCGTGAAACACCGGTATCCTACAGCTGGTCGCCTGCATTAGGTCTCAATGCAACCAGTGGTGCCAGTGTTATTTCAACGACCTTTACGGCTACGACGTACACGGTAACGGCCAATGCAGCCACTTGTACTTCGTCGGCAACGGCTTCTATCACGATCACACCTAATCCGGTGATTACGGCCCAGCCCACCACACCGGCCACTGTTTGCTCGGGTAATGGGATCGTTTCATTATCTGTAACAGCAACCGGCACCAACCTGGTATATGTTTGGAGAAGGAACGGAACCAACCTTTCCAATAATGCGGTTGTTGGTGGTCAGGGAACATCCACTTTAACGCTTACTAATCCTACGAATGCAGATGCCGGAAACTATGATGTATTAGTCAGTGGCTCATGCAGTGTCAGCGCCACGTCAACGGCAGTTGCCGTTACGGTAACTGAACCCGGAACTTGGTTGGGATTAAGCACCGTATGGACGGATGCAGCCAACTGGTGTGGCGGTGTTCCAACATCTACTACCAACGTTACTATTCCGGTTAGTGCCAATTATCCGGTGATTACTACCCAATTGCCGGTTTGTAATAACCTTTCACTCGCTGCTGGTGCAACACTAACGGTACAGGGTAAATTGGCAATTTTTGGAACGGTTACCAATTCGGGCACATTCATTGCAAAAGACGGAACGATAGAGATGGCGGGCAGTTCAGCACAAACCATTCCGGCGTTGGTGTTCCAAAACAATAACCTGCGTAATCTGATCATTGCCAACAACAGTGTTACGTTGGGGGGTAATCTCAATCTATTGAACAAGCTGTCGTTCAGTGGCAGCAACAGAACATTTGCAACCGCCGGATTCCTGACGTTGAAATCTTCCGATACGCTCACAGCCAGTGTAGGTGATTTGACCAACAACAACACAACGTCCGGTAATTTGATCACAGGTAACGTAACAACTGAACGATTTGTTTCTTCACGTCGTGCCTGGCGATTGTTGTCGATGCCAACCCAGCATAACTTCCAAACCATCAAACAATCATGGCAGGAGGGAGCCTCCGGTAATACGCAGAATCCGGTTCCCGGATTTGGTATTCAGATTACAAGCAACAGGCCATCCTGGATTGTTGACGGATTTGACACCTTTAGTGTGGCCGGTCCTTCGGTGAAATGCTACAACCCGGTTACTAATCTTTGGGATGGCATTTTGAATACAACCTCCACTTTTGAAGCAGGTAAGGCATACATGACTTTCATACGGGGTAACCGGTCGGTTACACAGATTAATCAATCGCCCTCTACAACCATCCTTAGAGAGAGAGGGTCATTATTTACCGGCACCTTTACGATTCCTTCGGTGGGATCAACAGGTAATCAATTTGTTTCAGTGGGTAATCCGTTCGCCTCAGCTATTGATTTCAGTAAATTGGGTCGTACCAACGTTCAAGGGCTCTATTACTTATGGGATCCGTTGTTAGGAACCTTTGGAGGATATCAAACCTGTCTGGTCGATGTCGGTGGGAACGTGTCCAATACACCGGGCGGTGGAAGTTATACTGCCGGTATCTTTGCGATCCAGTCCGGCCAGGGTTTCTTTGTCAGAACCACCAGTGGAGTTGGATCTCTGAGCTTCCCGGAAAATGCCAAAGTGGATGGTAGTGTATTGGTTACACGGTCGGTCAATTCCTCATCGATGATACGAACCAATTTGTATCAATTATCAAATGGAACACCGGTATTGTATGATGGTGTGATGAACCGGTTTGATGATGGTTTTGTTTCGGGCGTAGACCAGGATGATGCGGAAAAATTAGGAAACTTCAATGAGAATCTGGGTATTGTGCGTGATGGTAAGACGTTGGCTATCGAAAGCCGACCAATGCCCACTGCAACCGATACGATTCAATATCGCTTGGGTCAGGTTCGTATGACCAACTATCGATTTGTGTTACAAACACAAGGTATGGCCCAATGTGGTACACAGGCCTATTTGGAAGATCTGTTCACCCAAACCAGCACGCCAATCGAAATGAATGGCGAAACGAACTATGATTTCAGTATCAGTAATAATCCGGGTTCATACGCAACAGGTCGTTTCCGGTTAGTATTCCGTCCGCTGGCTCCCGTGCCGGTTACGTATACGGATGTGAAGGCTGAAAAAGACGAAAAACGTGTGCGTGTAACCTGGACCGTTGAAAATGAGGTTAACATTGCCCGTTATCAGATTGAAAAATCAACGGATGGAACTTCCTTTACAACCATGAGTCAACAGGCGGCTACCAGTTCTCGTGCATATCTTGGATATGATGAACAACCCGTAAAAGGAAATAATTACTATCGGATCAAAGCCATTGGTTCTGACGGATCCGTGATTGTCAGCCGCATCGTTCGGATCGTATACAAGGGTACCCCATTGATTACGATACAACCTAATCCGGTTCCGGCTGATGGTATCATGCAGGTATACATGACCGATATGCAATCAGGCAGATACAAAGCAGTGCTGATCGATGCAACCGGAAGGCAAGTTTACCGCACGGTAATTAATCACCAAGGACTGAATCAGCTGTACCGTCTGGCGCCGGCACAAAAAATGGCGCAAGGCGTTTATCAGTTGATCCTGACTGGACCGGACGGACAGAAAACAACCGTTAAAGTTTTGTATGAATCGCATTGATGCCCTACTTTTGCATTTACTTGAATACGAACCCAATCGACTAGTATGAAATTTTGGACAAGACTTGTGATTTTTTTGGGGTTGGTGCTGATCATGCAGACTGGTTGGGCCGCTCCGCCTGACCCAGAATGTGATCCCCTTGATCCGGCTTGTCCAATTGATGGTGGTGTGGGCTTATTGATTGCAGCAGGGGTAGGGCTGGGTGCCAAGGCCCTTTTTCGTAAGAAGTGATGATCATACGAAATGTACAAATAATTGAAAATGAGGTGCTTTGCGCCTCATTTTTTTTCACGGCCCACTGTTTAGGCTTTGTTTTTTAATTGGAGATGTTGGTTTTTTTTTAGAAATTTGTAGACGGTGTCAGAATCGCTGTCGAGGCATCGCCTATACCTTTTCATAATGGATCTTCTTCGTTTAATGTTAACATTCCAACAGGCTCGGTGGATGCTTGTTGGGGCCTGCGTGGCCTCTTTTTTTCAGCTAACATCCTGTAAAACAACCTTAAAGGATACGGATCGCAATTACTTTCAAAATCTCTCGAAAGATACGGCCATCCGGATGGCGG
>JBJTXG010000165.1:0-2437 GCA_046082125.1 Ferruginibacter sp.
TTCATCGCTTCGGGTGTGAGGGGCTTGTCAACTACCACAATGGCATTATTGATATCGCCGCCCTTGATTAAATTATGATCCAGCAGCATCTCCAGTTCATGTAAAAAACAAAAGGTGCGGCAGGGAGAAATCTCAGATTTGAAATCGTGAATGGATCGCAATCCGGCATGTTGTGTGCCCAAAACCGGACTATTGAAATCAATTAGGGTAGTGATTTCATATTTGGCCGATGGAAGTGCCGTCATCTCAACCCGCTTCATTTCATCGAAATAGGAGATGTTGGTATCAATGGTATACCAGGCTTTGGCCGCATCCTGTTCCACAACGCCGGTTTCCTCAATAATTTTTACAAAGGGTGCGCTGCTGCCATCCATGATGGGTATCTCCGGCGCATTCACCTCAATGAGGCAATTATCCACGCCCATACCAACCAATGCTGCCAGAATATGCTCGACAGTGTTGATTTTCACACCGTTTTGTTCGATCGTTGTGCCTCTGGATGTATCGGTAACCAAGTCGCAATCGGCCTTGATGAGGGCAGATCCTTCCAGATCAGTCCGCAGAAACTGAAAACCAAAACCGGGATTGGCCGGCTTGAGGGTCATTTCAGCTGCAATGCCCGTATGTAATCCGGTGCCCGAAATCGAGACAGGGTTAGCCAGAGTGTGCTGTTTGTCGGGGTTGAATGTACTTTCCATGATCGGTGGCAAAGATACCTATTCTTGTGTAGATATGCGATAGCTGGCCATTGGATAAGCGGTTGTCATAGAAACTAAGCCGTAGCGGCATTCAATGTCAACAAGCGGATTTATTATCAAGGTCAATATCCGAGTGACCTTCAACAATGTCAGGGAAAAGCAAAGAAATACGATATGGACAGAACAGGATATTATTGCTGCTGCTTTAGCATCTCCTCAATGTCTTTGATGCGTTTTTCAAGATCGGGAAGTTTTCGAAGCATCGCCTGTGCACGTAATGAAGCGGTAAACTCTTGTGCGGGAGTACCGGTTACAGCCATACCGGGATGTTTGATGCTTTTGGTTACGCCGCTTTGTCCGTTGATTTTACAGCCGTCGGCAATTTGAATATGTCCAACGACGCCGGTTTGTCCGCCGATCATTACTTGTTTGCCAATTTTAGTGGAACCACTGATACCGGTTTGTGCCGCAATAACAGTGTTTTCACCAATATCTACATTGTGTGCAATTTGCACTAGATTGTCGAGTTTGGATCCTTTCCGGACGATAGTACGGCCAATGGTCGCGCGGTCAATGGTCGTTTGTGCCCCAATCTCCACATCATCTTCTACAACTACATTACCCGTTTGTGGTACTTTTTTCAAAGAGCCGTCGGGTTGCGGGGCGAATCCAAATCCGTCACTCCCCACAACGGTGTTGGCATGAATGATTACCCGATGTCCAATTACACAATCGTGGTATATTTTTACCCCGGCGTGCAGGATGCTCTGATCGCCGATTTTTACCTGCTGGCCAATATACGCTCCCGGAAAAATTTTAGTATGGTTGCCGATCTGCGCACCGGCACCAATGTAGGCAAAGGCCCCAATATAAACGTGTTCACCAATGGTAGCCGTTTCATGAATAAATACCGGCTGTTCAATACCCGTTTGAACGGATAGCCGTTGTTGCTGATAAAGTTCCAACAGGGAGGCAAAAGCCAGGTAAGCATCTTGAACCCGGATCAAGGTGCTTGATACCGGTTGTTTCAATACCAGACTATTATTTACTATAACAACCGACGCGCCGGTGTTGTAGAGGTAATCCTCGTATTTTGGATTAGCCAAGAAGGAGAGTTCACCGCTTTTGGCTTCTTCAATTTTTCCAAACGCCGAAACGGTTACATCCGACGAGCCTTCCACGGTCCCCTGTAAAAAATCGGCGATTTGCTGGGCGGTAAACTGCATACATTAATCGTAGTAACAAAAGTACTGTTTTTTGACCGGGCTCTTTAAATTTTCATGAATGAGTGCATTGTCTACCTCACTGATATCACGCACGGAACCATCTTTGAAAAGGATTTCGATCCGTTCGTTGGTATTACTGTAGGTGCTGCTTTGGGCTATTCCCGTGTAAGCCAACCAGGTCGCATCTTCCATCGAAATGGAAAGGGATTTCGCAATGTGTATTTGCTTCGATGTCAGTTCTTCGTCAGAAATGCCATCAGGCCGGAAACGTATTTTCAACAGTTGTCGGTTCATGATGCCCTTGCACAGCGTCGAGAGTACCGTGTCTGGATGGTGACACCACTGTTTGATGGCCATTAATACATCACTATCATCTAACCGGCAAAAATCATCCAGAGAGGCATCGGCAATGGGTTTGTTGATAAACGAATGGAGCGGTTCCGCACAGGGAGCACTGACTAATTTAGCTCGTTTGATTACGCGTTGCAGCATTTGCTCAGCACTGAGGACCGT
>JBJTXG010000166.1:0-3297 GCA_046082125.1 Ferruginibacter sp.
TGCTATCATTGGGTTAATCCCCGTTGGGTTTTTCCTGACGTACAAGTCGATGCACGACTCTCAACTTTTTAATCTGGAATTTTACAGCCGCCTATTTTCCCTGTTTGGCAAACGAAAAGCAAAAACCACAAAAATTCCTGCACATGAAAATAGTAACGAGCAACCGTAGACGTTTTTTAGGCAATATCCTCAAAGGGGGATTGGCCACTGTCATCGGTTCAACCCTGATTCAGTCATCGGCTTACGCCGTCAATAACCCGCAGTTTCATGAAGAAACGGAACCATTAACCGGATTCGATCAAACACCACTCCCCTATTCGTACCAAGCCCTGGAGGACATTATCGATGCGCAAACCATGGAATTCCATTACTCGAAACATGCAGCCGCCTATGCCAAAAATGCCAAAGAAGCCGCGGTTGCTGAGAAGGTCGATATCAGCCAACCCATCGAAACGTTGCTTGGATCGATCGCTACTTACTCCGTTAAACTACGAAACAATGCCGGTGGACATTTCAACCATGAATTGTACTGGCGATGCATGCGACCGAAAACAACCGACAACAAACCAACAGGTGAATTAATGCAACGCATCACTAAGACATTTGGCCATTTTGACACATTCAAACTACAATTTTCAGAAGCTGCCAAAACCCGGTTCGGCAGCGGTTGGGCCTGGCTTTGTGTGGATTCAACCGGGAAACTGGTGATTGGCAGTACCGCCAATCAAGCCAATCCGCTGATGAATATGAGCAGTGTGGATATCCACGGATTTCCCCTCCTCTGTCTGGATGTGTGGGAACATGCCTATTACCTGAAATACCAAAACAAGCGGGCTGATTATATCCAACGCTGGTGGGACCTGGTTAACTGGGATTTTGTAGCCACCCGGTTACAAGCAGCCAAATAAGCTAGCCCCTTGCATGCCATTTCCCCGTAAATTGCAACCCTTGTTCAACCTTTAATAATTTAGTATATGGAAGCCTGGAAAGCATACCAACAACAACATGCCGAGCGATTTTTACAAGAACTTCTTGACCTGTTACGCATACCCAGTGTCAGTGCCAAATCGGAGCATAAAAACGATATGGTTCGCTGCGCGGAAGCTTTTAAAACCCGCTTGCTGGAGGCCGGTGCCGATCATGTGGAGATTTATCCTACTGAAGGACATCCGATCGTGTTTGCCGAGAAAAAAATAGACCCTTCCAAACCAACCATTCTCGTATACGGCCATTATGATGTACAACCACCGGAACCATTGGAGCTTTGGAAAAGTGGTCCATTCGAACCGACCATCATCGACGGAAAAATATATGCCCGTGGCAGTTGCGACGATAAAGGACAAGTATATATGCATGTCAAAGCCCTGGAAACCCTTGTGAAAACGAACAGTCTGGCCTGCAATGTAAAATTCTGCATTGAAGGTGAAGAAGAAATCGGCTCTCCGAACCTCGGGAAATTCGTTGCGCAGAACAAAGCATTACTGAAAGCGGATTGCGTGCTGATCAGTGACAGTGCCATGATCAGTCTCGATACACCTAGCATTGATATTGGGGTACGCGGTCTGAGTTATGTGGAAGTGGAAGTTACCGGACCCAACCGCGATTTGCACAGTGGTGTATATGGCGGTGCGGTGGCCAACCCGATTACCATGTTAGCCAAGATGATAGCCTCTCTGCATGATGAGAACAATCGCATTACCATACCAGGCTTTTATGATGATGTGCTAGAAGCCACAGACGAAGAACGTGCCTTGATGGCAAGAGCACCCTTCCATGAAAAAGAATATGCCGATGACCTGGGTGTACAATCGTTGTGGGGCGAAAAAGGGTATACAACCAACGAGCGCACTGGCATCCGTCCGACACTGGAACTGAATGGCATCTGGGGTGGGTACACCGGTGAAGGTGCTAAAACCGTTCTGCCTTCGAAAGCCTTCGCTAAAATATCCGCACGACTGGTGCCTAACCAGCAATCTGATAAGATCACTGAATTGTTGCAGGCGCATCTAACCAAGATCGCACCTTCCGGTATTGATGTTAAGGTATCTTTCCATCATGGTGGCGAACCCTATATCACACCCATCGACAGCATCGCATACAAAGCGGCCGCCAAGGCAATGGAAACAACCTTTGGTAAAACACCTATTCCGGTTCGAGGTGGTGGCAGTATTCCCATTTGTGCCCTGTTTGAAAAAGAACTGGGCATCAAGATCGTGTTCATGGGCTTCGGGCTCGACAGCGATAACCTACATAGTCCCAATGAAAAATACGACATCGCCAACTACTATAAAGGCATCGAAACTATTCCATATTTTCACACCTATTTTGCGGAGATGAATGCTTAAATGCTACTGACATCTTTTTGAACCAGTCCGGTATTTCCGGACTTTTTTTTATATTCAAATATGGAATAGCGCTAATTGGTTCATCTACTTTGGTATTAAACACATGACTATGAAATCAAACAAACCCTGTGTTCCACATCCCTGTAACCAGTCCTGGGATGCTATGACACCTAATCATCAAGGCCGCTTTTGCGGTTCCTGTCAAAAAACAGTGGTTGATTTTACCAGCCTTTCGGACCAAGAGATTCTCTCTTTTCTATCAGTATCCCGAGGAGCTATTTGTGGCCGGTTTCGAAATGAACAAATTGAAAAACCTCTCACAACCTGGCAGAAAAACTTATTGACCATTCAATCAAAAGCAGCATCCATTCGAAATAAACCCATTCGGTTTATGTCGATCTTCCTGGTGAGTTTAGTGCTGCTGATTGCTGGTTGTAATCCGATCGAAGAAAAGAAAACAACGGGCGAAATATCTGTACAACGTGATTCGGTAGTACAACCGGACTCTCTTGAACTCATTCATCAACCTATGCCCAAAAACCACGGACACACAACCGGTCAGATTGCTAATCCAGATTATATAAACGACCGTACACAAAGAAAATAATCCACCATGGATTAATTGTATAAAATAGTCCTCGGCTTAACCAGGGGCTTTTTTTATTTTTATGAAAAATGTAGGTTGGAATTATGTTTTAGCGAACTAGTTTACCATTTCATTACCCCAATCAAGCAAATCTAGCGTCTACTGTTAGTCGTTATTTAGCCAGTTTTTTATAGTAGTTTAAACCCAACTATTTAGATGAAGATGATCGCCGATAGCAAACCCGTTTAGTCGTTGTAGGGCCTTACCTGTTTGATGTACAGGGTTCTTTTTTTGCCTTCAAGTTTGAATTCGAGATCGAGCCCAAATTGATTGTATGATTTTTTGGAGCGACTTTTCCGATAATAA
>JBJTXG010000167.1:0-2286 GCA_046082125.1 Ferruginibacter sp.
GGCATGATCGGATTGGCCGAAGTAGTGGGCGCTCTTTCCTTCGCCCTTTATGCCGGACATGTAGTAGACCAAAAAGAGAATAAAAAAATTATGCTGGTTTGCATCATGGCATATACCATGTGTGTATTGTGTTTCTTCATCTTTTCCGACAAGACTATTTTACGGCAGGCAGGCAGTAGCGGAACGACCGTACTGATACTAATCGTACTTTTTCTAACCGGTATTATTCGTGCGTTTTCCGGACCGGCATTTTCGGCTACGCTTTCCCGTATTGTGCCCCGATCACATCTTCCTTCCGCTACAACGCTCAGTACTGGCACTTGGTTGATTGCCTCCGTTACGGGTCATGCACTGGGTGGATTTTTCATTGCCTGGTTAGGCATCCATGATTCGTTTTTGATTGTATTAGCGCTGTGCTTGATGGCCTGGTTGAATATATTGGCATTAAAGGCCAGACCACTGGTGCAATCTGGATCCCAACGAACCTGGGAACGTGTTCGGGAGGGTGTCCGCTATGTGTTTTCAAACAAAGATCTTTTAGGGGCGATGAGCGTCGATCTGTTTGCCGTTTTATTTGGCGGTGTGGTAGCATTGGTGCCCGTGTTTGCAAAAGATATCCTGTTTACCGATGCCATTGGATTTGGCTGGCTGAATGCCGCGGCCGATATTGGTTCGATAATCACCGTAGGCCTGCTTGCGTTCTTTCCGTTTCAAAAGAAACAAGGCAAAATCATGTTATATGCCGTGGCCGGTTTTGGTGTTTGCATGATCCTGTTTGCCTTGTCAACCAATTACTGGCTCTCGTTTTTTGCCTTAATGGCAGGCGGTTCGTTTGATGGAATCAGCATGGTTATTCGTGGTATCATATTACAACTTCGAACACCGGATGCGTTGCGGGGCCGGGTAATGTCGGTGAATAGCATGTTTATCAATTCATCCAATGAGCTTGGCCAGTTTGAAAGCGGACTGGCTGCGCGGATGATGGGTGTCGTTCCATCGGTAGTATTTGGCGGTTGCATGACCTTACTCGTCGTGTTGATAACCTGGGTCAAGGCACCCAGTCTTCGAAAAATGGAATACCGATCTTAGTTGTGGCGACTAGGTATTCGTTGAGAGTTTCTCCAGCACTTGAAAAACAATTGGACAAAATCGTACATTCTCTACCGTGAGGTGCGGTCTTTTAAATAGTACGTCTTCGTCGGTGTACGGAAACCGGGCACAGTCAGACGGTCGTACCTCATATATGGAACAACGGTTATCCGCACCAAGAAAAGAACAGGGTGTTTGCTTCAGGACATAGTCGCCTTCCTCATCAATGGTGAGATAGGTTTCGATCAATACGCCCTCTTTTAGACCTAGGTGTTTGGCAATGCGCCGAATATCCGGAGTTTTGAATCGAGGCGAGTAATTTTTACAACAGGCGGCACAGGAAAGACAATCCGTTTGTGCCACTACCTCCTCATGTATGTCTGGTAGTTTTTTTAGCAACGAGCGTTTATCGGCCGTTTTTAGGAAATGACGGTATTTTTTTCGGTTGGCATCTGCTTTTTTTTGCCAGTTCTCGGTATGCTTACCCGTCATATTGTTCATTTTATATCAGCAAAGGAGCCAGAACTTTTCCACAGCCATTTTTGATAGGAAAAGCAAGGCAAAAATACAGGTCAGCCGTCGTAATTTTGCTGCAAATAATTATCGCTCGCCCATGAAACAGAACGGCCTCTCCACCAACAACGAATTTATCAATCGGCATATTGGCCCCTCTGCATCGGAAACCAATGAGATGCTTGATTTTCTGAAAGCATCATCAGTCGACGAACTGATTAATAAAACCATTCCTGCGGCAATCCGTAATGACAAACCGCTGACTGTAGGCGATGGCATGTCTGAATACGCCTATTTGTGCCATCTGCAGCAAATTGCGTCAGAAAATACCATTTTCCGAAACTATATCGGCAAAGGCTATTATCCAACGATTACACCAAGTGTCATATTAAGAACCATTTTTGAAAACCCGGGTTGGTATACTCAATACACCCCATATCAAGCAGAGATTGCGCAAGGACGACTGGAAAGTCTGTTGAATTTTCAAACCATGGTCAGCGACCTAACCGGATTACCAATAGCCAATGCCAGTCTGCTTGATGAAGCCACCGCAGCCGCAGAAGCGATGGCGCTCTTGTTTCATCAAAAAAATAAAGAGGCCAATTCCCCCACAGCGCCCCGATTTTTTGTGGATGAACGAGTTTGGACACAAACAAAAGACGTGCTCCTGGCCCGTGCAAAACC
>JBJTXG010000168.1:0-2733 GCA_046082125.1 Ferruginibacter sp.
ATGGAAAATACCCAGGCGATACTTCCAACAATATTGTAAAACGAGAATTTTTTAGCATCCATTTGTACGATGCCTGCTACAATAGGTGCAAAAGTGCGAACGATGGGCAGAAAACGGGCCATTACGATCGCACTTCCTCCATGTTTGTCGTAGAAGGCCTTAGCCTGATACAGGTATTTTTTCTTGAAAAAAAAGGTATCTTTTCGCTCAAAAAGAAACGGGCCGCTTTTCTTTCCAAACCAATATCCAAAGGCATTCCCAAGAATACCGCAAATACTGATCATGGCTCCCAGTATCAGCAATTCCAGGATAGGCGCACTGGCTTCAAATCCAAAAGAGCCTCTGATCAAATCATGGCTGTAGATTCCGGCTACAAATAACAATGAATCACCGGGGAGAAAGAACCCCATAAAAAGACCAGTCTCCGCAAAAACAATCAATAACAGGAGCCATAATCCGCCAAATGTGATGTAGAACATGGGCGTTAGCAAATCTTTCCATGAAAACTGTTTTTGAACAACCAGGATATTTTCTTTTTTGGCCGAACGTGACAGATCATCCACGGTTGTATCATAATCGGTCTTGATGACACGGATCGAAGCCAATTCAAGGTTTGGTGCTGTAAACAGGCCATCCTGATTGGTTTTATATTCCGTTGTATGGGTCTTTATTATTGCGTTGGGAACGGGTCGTTCATATTGATCCTGCAACAGCCAAGTCCCTTGTGATTGGGCGACACCCATCAAGCTAGTACAAAAAGAAATGAGCAGCAGCAACCAACGCGAAGCAGACATGATGTTGAAGTTGGTTTTACCTTTCATTTAAAATTATTTTTCAGGAATTGTGTTTGAGTGCACCTTCCCATTTGCATACGGCTACAGTAGCGAGACCATTGCCCAAAACGTTGGTCATAGTTCTTCCCATGTCGCAAAACACATCAACGGCCAGCAGAAACCCGACTCCTTCAGCGGGAATACCAAACATAGACCCTGTGGCGAGAATGGCCACCAGCGAAGCACGGGGAACAGCGGCTACCCCTTTACTGGTAATCATAAACACCAGCAACATCGTTATTTGTGCGCTCAAATTCATAGTCAGAGACGTGATGTCGTAGGCCTGTGCAATGAACATGCTGGCAAAGGTCATGTACATCATGCTGCCGTCCAGATTGAATGAATATCCGAGCGGCAAGGTGAATGATACAATTTTATTGTCACACCCGTATCGTTCCAGTTCTTCGAGCATTTTGGGATACACCGCCTCGCTGCTGGCTGTATTGAATGCAACAGCCATTGGGCTGCTGATACGTTTGATGAGTGGAAAAAGTTTGCTTTTCAGGATGAGAAAACCAACCATCAACAAGATCATCCAGAGCACGGCCAGTCCGGCATAAAAAGAACCGATATACAACGAGAAGGTGGAGAGTACGCCTAATCCTTTGATCGATATAACCGCAGCCATAGCGCCGAAAACGCCCAATGGTGCCAAATTCATGATCATACCCACCATTTTCAAAATAACATGTGCAAGAGCATCGAGTGCTTTGGTAATGGGCTCCCCTTTTTTGCCGATGGCCGCCAATGCGATACCAAAAAAGAGTGAGAATACAACCAACTGGAGGATTTCATTGTTAGCCATGGCCTCAAACACGCTGCGGGGAAAAACATGACCAACAAATTTTTCCAGTGAAAATTCACTGGATTTGCCCACCACGTCCTGTGCCATCTTCGCATGCTCGCTGGTTGGATCTATTTTCAGGTGTAGCCCATCACCGGGTTTGGTGATATTCACGAGAACCAGCCCAAGTCCTAAACTCAACAAAGAGGCTGTTATGAACCAAAGCATTGCTTTTCCACCGATACGGCCGACGGCTTTCATATCGCCAAGCTGGGCAATCCCAACAACCAGGGTAGAAAAGATCAGGGGTGCAATGATCATCTGTACACAACGAAGGAAAATGGTGGCCAGCAGTTTGATCTTTTCCGAAAATTGTTTTTGGAAAGCGGCATCCGTGTTTTCGTGCATGAGATAGCCAACCAAAACGCCCAGCAACATCGCCGCCACAATGTAAAGTGTCAGCCTGCTTCGGCGCTGTTCATGAGGATGATGCATATGGATAGATTGCATGCAATATAGTGTGAATACCTCAATCAAAGACGGGCATCCTGGTTTCCGGATCGAATTCCCGCAGAAACCGAATTATTGCTTATTTTTAACCCAATCTCAAACAAAACGAACATGAGCTTATTTGCAAAAAAACCATTGGATCAGATGCTGGCCCAAGCTGACGATGCTGAAAAAGGATTGAAAAGAACATTAGGAGCCGGTAATCTGATTGCCCTCGGTATTGGAGCCATTATCGGAGCCGGATTATTTGTTCGAACAGCCTCGGCAGCCGGACAGGCAGCAGGACCTGCTGTGACACTCTCCTTTCTAATTGCAGCCGTTGGATGTGCTTTTGCCGGCCTATGCTATGCTGAATTCGCCTCCATGATTCCTATCGCCGGTAGCGCCTACGCCTACAGCTATGTGACTATGGGCGAGTTGGTGGCCTGGATCATTGGTTGGGCTTTGATTATGGAATACGCGCTAGGAGCTGCCACAGTAAGTATCGCCTGGAGCGAGTACCTCAATAAACTCTTAGGAGGACAAATACCCTATGAATGGTGTCATTCCCCGTTTGAATCGCTGAAAACAGTAACAGGCGATGCTGTGTCAGTAATCATCAAGGCT
>JBJTXG010000169.1:0-9302 GCA_046082125.1 Ferruginibacter sp.
TCTTGGATCAGTGCCAGCGCCTGTGGTCCTTTCAGTATGAATTCGCCCATGTGGCTTACATCAAATAGTCCGGCATGCTCGCGAACAGCCTGGTGTTCATCATTGATGCCCGTGTATGAAATGGGCATATTAAATCCGGCAAAAGCGGCCATTCGGGCGCTAAGTGCCGTGTGTTGCTGGGTAAAGGGTGTTCCTTTCATATTCGGTTAGATGCGTTTGAAAACGGTAATCGTTTAGTGCCGCAAAGGTAATAAATCCAACCGGTGTGGTTTGGCATAACTACAACCGGCTTGCTCTAGCAAGCTAAGTTTGTACAATAGGCTTATCATTCCTACATTTGATAAACTCAAAACGGATGTTATGAAAAAATACTTGATTATTGTGCTCACTGCTTTCCTGCTGGTATCCTGTGGCAGTAAGAAAGGATTTTTGGAGCGTGAGAATTCGGACAGAGCCTTACAGGACGCCGTAAAAAAACTACGTAAAGACCCAGATAATGAGGAGGCTAAAACAGCTATTCCACAACTCTATAAAGTCATCCGGCAGAAGCACCTTGATAAAATCAATGCCTATTCCAGTTCTACCCTACCCAATAAATGGGAGCTGCTATTGGGTGAATACCAGCTTTTACAAGACGCGTATGACGCAATCATCAACTCTCCAACAGCCTTTCAATTGGTTACACCGGAGAGTTACAGCGCCAAGATCCTGGACATAAAAGATGCCGGAGCCGCAGAGGCCTATAATCTGGGTCAATCTTTTCTGGAACGAGGAGGCCGCGAAAACGCAAAAAAGGCTTACAACGCCTTTCAAAAATCGGGCACCTTTATTCCGGGCTATAAAGACATCAATGATAAAATGCAAGCGGCGTATGATGCGGCGATCGTTCGCGTTATCATTGAAACTACCCATACCAGCGCCAACGTAGGCGGCAATGTTTTTGGCAATGCGGGTAACAATGTTAGTAATGAGTTTTTTCAGCAAAACCTGATTCGCGATTTACCTACCTCTAACCTAGCAGCCAAGTTCTTCACGCCATCGGAAGCCAGGCGCATGAATATCATTACAGATTGGACCATTCAATTCAATCTGAAAAGTTTATCTATCCCTGATCCTACCAATACATACTCCACTCGCTCGGTGAATAAACAAATTCAGATTGGAACCGATACTGCCGGTCGACCTGTTTATAATACCGTCTATGCCACCTTACAAACGACCCTGTCCAAATGCGAAGCAAACGCCACCGTAGAAATGACCATCCGGCAAGTGAACACAAGTGCCAACATCAGCAATCGTCTATTCACTGACCGATATACCTGGCAACAAAGTATCGCGACTTTCGCTGGTGACCGCCGGGCTTTATCCGATCAAGACTGGGAGCTAATCAATAACAGTGGTATCAATGCACCTCGGAAACAAGACATACAAATCGAATTATACCGTAAAGCGTACCCTAGCATCCTGCGTGAAGTGCAGCGGCAACTAGCCTGGTAAACCAAGCCAATCGTTCGATTACACCCTCGTTCAACAATCGCATAATCGTGTAATTTTTACACTATATTTACCTTTTCAATAACTATATGAAAAAGGTACTTATTCTATGCCTCTTGAGCATAGCCGCTTCATTCATTACAGAGGCACAAACAACCGATTTTAGAAAAGAAACCATCTATTTTTTACTGATCTCTCGTTTTTACGATGGAGACAGCACCAATAACCGCCCGAACGAATGGTGCTCCTATCTCCCCGGAGCCAATAATCCCAACATCACCGATCCGAAAGACATAACCTGGCGGGGGGATTTCAAAGGGTTGATTGAGAAACTCGATTATATCAAGGATATGGGATTTACGGCTATCTGGATCAATCCGGTAGTCCAAGGACGGAGTCCACTTGATTATCATGGCTATCATGCCTGGGATTTTACCAAGGTAGACACGCGACTTGAAAGTCCTGGTTCATCATTCAAAGACCTGATTGATGCCGCCCATGCCAAAGGATTGAAAGTGATGTTGGACATTGTCACCAACCATAGCGGCCGTTACGGTCTCAAAGGTGTGAGTGAATTAAAATATAATACCGACCCAACCAAACCCTGGGGACAAAACAGTGCCGGTCAGCCCTTGCCAGACAATCCCAATTGGGAATACGATGGCAGCACACCCAACCCGGATGACAATAAATTATGGAGCCGGGCCAATCTGGCCAAAATGCCCGCACCCTACAATCAGAATCTGGCCAATTACAACTGGCCATCCACCCAGTCATTTGTAACAACCAGTGATCCCAATTACTTTCATCACTGGGGTAATGGGTTTGTGCAAGGCTGGGATGATACCACCAACTGCTACAACGGTGCCATCAGTGATGATTGTCCGGACCTGAACACTGGTAGTCGCGTGGTGCAGGATTATTTTTTTAATGTGTACAAACAGTTCATCGACTGGGGTGTGGATGCATTTCGTTGGGATACCTACAAGCACATGAACAAACAAGATGTGATTGCGTTACTCGATCGCTTCAAAGCCTATAAGCCGGATCTGTTTGTGGTGGGCGAAGTAGCCCAAAAACGATTTGAACTGCATCCGGTACAGGAACTAAATCCGCATTGGTATACCTGGCGAGGCAATGTGGGTAGCTCGCCATCTTCCGGATCTTCCGTGCTCGATTTTTACGCAGAGGCGACCTTCCACAACACGTTTGAAAATGGTGGCAGTTTCAGCGGCGTTACAGAGGCAGCCCGTTACGATAATCTATACAATGATCCATCACAACTCGTTACCTGGTTGGACAACCATGATTTCGGTCCGAACAACGACTGGAACAGAAGATACAGCGGTTCGGATGAGAATCTGGCCGCCTGCATGAATTTCATGTTCACATGGCGTGGCATTCCCTGCGTGTATTATGGAACAGAAACCCGGTTCAAGGCAGGCGTCTTTTGCGATTTACATGATGCGGCTGGCATACGTAAAAGTATAGACGAAACCGGGCGTGCCTATTATGGAAATGCCTTCAACGGAGCATCCAATCATGTAATCTACCGGCATATCAAAAAACTGAATGCCATCCGAAAAGCGGTACCGGCTTTACAAAACGGAAGCTGGCAGTGGGGCGGCAACTATCCATGGAACGGCATCGGATACACGCGCAGTGCAGGCAGCAGCTTTGTTTGCGTGGGATTGGCGAAAGACGGAAGTGCCTCCTTCAATTTCACCGGCATTGCCAATGGTGTTTATCGGGATGCCGTTACCGGAAGAGCAGTGAATGTGACCAACGGAACCTTACCCTTTACCGTTACCTCCGGTTCGGCGGGCATTTATGTGAAAGACGGTCCGGGTATGATTGGCGAAAGTGGTGCCGGCTTCTTCGAACCCTGTGCCAGCGGGTGCAACAATACGCCACCGGTTGTATCGGTTAGTCCGGTAGGCAGTAATTATACCAGTACCCAAACAGTGAGTATGTCGGCCAGTGGTATTGCGGCGCCCTATACCATTTTCTACACCACCGACGGATCAGCGCCAACCACAGCGAGTTCCATTTACAACACCCCGATATCCGTCAGTACAGCCACAACCGTCAAAGCGATTGCCCGTGATGCCAATGGACGCGTCAGTGAGATAAATGCCCAGCGATATACGTTCGTACTGCCCAAACCCATACTGAACGTAACGCCTATCAGCGGCAATTACACCGATCCAATCACAATCCAGTTCAACCCATCACAAGGCACCCCTCCTTACACAATTTATTACACAACCGACGGATCCACGCCGAATACATCCAGTAGCATCTATACGGCGCCGTTAGTCGTTAATACAGCTTCTACACTCAAAGCTATTGCCAAAGACAGTCGCGACTCCATCTCACCGGTAGTAACAAGAAGCTATACATTTAATATTCCCAATCCTCTTGTAACGGCCGCTCCTTCCGGCGGAAATTTCAACACCGGAAACGTTCAGGTAACGCTGACAGCCACCTCTCCCCGTCAACCGGTATCCATCCACTATACTACGGATGGCAGCATGCCTACTGCTTCAAGTCCGGTGTATTCAGCACCATTGACCTTAACCGGAGGCGATCCGGACACATTGATTTACATCGGCATTGATTCGGAGGGTAGAATCTCGGCGCCAGACACATCCATCTACACCTACTACCCTATTCCGGATATCACCGTCTATTTCAAACGACCGGCCACTTGGGGCACCAACATCCGAATTCACTACTGGAATGCACAACCGGCCGGTGTATATACCAGCACCACCTGGCCAGGTGTATTGATGACGCAGGAATGTGGCGACTGGTATAAATTCACATTCAGCGGTATCACTTCCACGAATCTGATCTTCAACGATGGCGCGGGACGACAAACTGCCGACCTGACAACCACGACAACCCGTTACTACGACAATGGCTGGCTAACAACAGCTCCCAATATTTACACCCCGGTTGCCAACTTCGCCGTCAATCCCGGACTCACCGGAACGGCACCACTAACGGTAACGTTTAATGGCAGCCTATCAACAGCCTGTGCCGGCATCACCGGCTATGTATGGAATTTCGGTAATGGCGCCACCAATACCGGGCAAACCCCATCGGCAACCTATACCGCTGCCGGGAGTTACCCGGTTACGCTTACGATCACGGACCAGAATGGAGCGACTTCCTCTATCACCCAAACCATCACAGTAAACAATGCCAGCAGCGGATTTTGGGTCTATTTCAAAAAACCGGCTAGTTGGAGTAATACAGTTCGGGTACATTACTGGAACAAACAACCCGGAAGCATCGGTACGGCCTGGCCCGGAGATACCATGACGCTGCATTGTGGCAATCTGTATAAAAAATATTTTACCGGCACCACGTCCGTCAACCTGATCTTCAACGACAATGCCGGACGACAAACCATTGAATGCGCCGCGCATCGCGATATGACCTTCGATGGCAACACCGCTATCTTTGGCGCACCCACCAACAACGAAAACCTGTTTGCCAATTTTGAAATCACACCCGCTGTTGGTAGCAGTCCACTCACTGCAACCTTCAGCACCAATAGTTTGGTAAACTGTTCTGGCGCTCCGCTTGCTTACAGCTGGACATTTGGCGATGGCAACACGGCCTTTACGGCAAACCCCACTCACACGTACATATTACCGGGGCGATATACGGTTACCCTGTTCATCACCTCGGGTGGAGGAACGACCGGTGTAAGCACTATTTCCAAACGAATCGACGTGGGGCTCTCGGGCAATCCGGTTAAAATCCATTTCCGCAAACCCACCACCTGGACGAACGCACCCCGCGCCTATTTCTGGAATGCGACGCCTTCCACTGCCAATACGACCTGGCCCGGAGCAACCATGACCAGTGAAGGAAACAACTGGTGGCTGTATGAAATTCCAACTGCCCAATGTGCCAACCTCGTGCTAAACAATAATGCAAGTCCACAAACGGCCGATCTGTTGAATGTATGTGGAGAGGTTTGGTATGACAATGGCTGGATCAGCAATCTGGTCACGAGCGGAACAGTACCGGTTGTTTTACAATCCTTCACCGGGAAACAAAATGAACGCCGGCAAAACGAATTGTATTTTCAAACGACCAGTGAGACAGGCTTACAATATTATGTACTGGAAAAGAGCATCGATGGCATTCAATTCAACCGATTGGCATTCATTCAGCCCGGATTAAAAGCCAGCAACCAATACCGGTATATTGATGCAGAAACCGGCGAGGCAACGACATGGTATTACCGCATTCGTATGGTGTTGGATGATGGCATCGACCGATTCAGCAAGACGGTCATGCTGCGAGCACATCAAGCACCCTTGGTTGTATTCCCCAATCCGGTTGACAACTGGCTTCAATATCGTGTCAATGATCTTCATTCCGGGCGTTTTATTCGAATAATCGATGCGAGCGGAAAAACGATACACACAGAATTGGTTCGCGCCACCACCGGAAAGATCCATCGAAACAAATCATGGTCAGCGGGTGTTTACCGGATTCAATGGTTGAACGAACGCAACGAATTGATTTATGCAGAGACGATTTATTTCAAATAAGAAAAATTGAGCAACCCGCATCACTTACGTTGTTATCACGAAAAAGATGGAATACGTAACCAAGGTTTCAAGAATCATGGTCAGTCGGCGGAAAACGAACGAGACATTCGCGTTAAATACGGCTCAATCGCAGACTTGGAAGTTTTGGGATAGATTATGTACAAATCACCAATAAAACTTGAGCCAACCGAACGTTTCCAATACACAATATATCCGGTTGACCGTTCAAAACCGGAGATGACAAAATAATCAGCTCCTT
Source organism: Ferruginibacter sp. (assembly GCA_046082125.1). Taxonomy (GTDB): domain Bacteria; phylum Bacteroidota; class Bacteroidia; order Chitinophagales; family Chitinophagaceae; genus Ferruginibacter. The sequence continues at coordinate 6,331 of JBJTXG010000169.1, forward strand.
TCTTCTTATAGGTTATATTGATTTCAGATGATTGAAGGGCCGCATCATACAATTCCTCCAATGAATCATCTGTAAAGCGTGATTTATTTAAAGCGTGTAATTCAATGGAAACATTTTTTGCCTGTGTGCGCACCTTGTAGTCACAATAATCCGAACCCCGGTCAGAATACATGCTGCTGAGCTTCATTGAGCGGGCAATTCAATGGTAAAAGAGCAAGGGGTATGTTTTATATATGTTGTTGATTGAGCAAACGTAGTCGAACCTACAACCAACATCATTATTGAGACAGAAAGTAGTTTCATCAACTTTTTTTACACTTCAAAATATATACCCTTTAAGCGGGCCGTTGGATGCTGTCAGTTCATCAGACGGATTGAAGAATCACTTCTCATCTATTTTCCATTCATCGTCTTCGTAAACAAAAATGCCATTCCCTTTGATTATTTGTTTAGCATATTTCAACCATTTTGTTTCATCCATAGTCCAGGCCGATATCCAGAAACGAAACGAATCCTCATCAAGTTTAAGTTTCATTAATTTTTCCTGTTGGTTTTTTGAAAACAAATGAATGGCCGCCTCATATTCCTGTTGATCGATGTACGTTTTTAGCCGAGCTGCTGTGTAGAGCTGGCCGCGTACTTTTTCTTTTTTCAGGTTGATTATCTGCCACTCGTTTATCTGATTATCTTGAATGTTTATCAAAGCGCTAGTTGCGATCAGTTCGTTTTGGTCGTTCAAGACAGGAATCAGTTGTCTGTTCAGTAAGAGCTTTTTGAGTTTTTCCTGTTTGGAGTCAACCGCTGTGATTTGGCCGTTTGGGTTGGTTTCGATAGTTATTTTTTCGTTTGTAATTCGCTGTTTCTTTAACAGCGCAGTCACCTGTTTGTATTCTTTTTTTTCAATTTGTTGCCTGTCAACTACGATGGACTGAGCTTGTCCTGTGAATTGCATCAATGAAAAAAGAAAAACCGTAGCTATTTTTTTCATACCTGAAGATTGATTTAGATGATGAATATACTAACTAACAATGAATGAATGACTAAAAAATAAATGCCAGGTGGTTTATTCAGAAATTGGTTTAATTAGCGCTTATGTGAACCCTTTGCTATCATTAGCAGGCATTTAATCAAACCAAGCTAGCCTTGCAAATACCGGGCTCATAAACCTGTTTGTCCCTTATCGGGTAAACCGCTTAAAAAAAGCCCAGATCACTTCACACGCATTCATATCCTGGCTGGTTTTGCCAATAATGGATTCGGGCAAGTACTGATACCCTTGAGGCCAGGTGTGTCCACCATTCAGCACAACATAGCTAACCACTTCACTGCCATTCAGGCCTCCTGTGTAAACCCTTTTTTTAATGGTGGTGCCGTCATTGGCGATGTCTGGCAAATCGGTTACCACCGGCTGGCTGTTACAGGCATTGATGGTTACCCATCGATCAATAGCTTGAAAATGGGACAATACCGTTCCACCGGCTGTTCCACCGGCCGTCATCGTGCCGCCAGTGAAAGGCACGAAGCCATCTGCCGTTCCATGAATATAGATAGCCGGAACCGGCCGACCAGGATTACAGTTGGGCGAGATGGTTGTAGCTTCAATGGTGGCTGCATCAATGGCCATCGCAGCAATTCGGTTACTGAGTTCACAGCCTAGCCGGGATGTCATAAACCCACCATTTGAAATGCCCGTGGCATACATCCGGGTGCTATCGACAGCATGGTTACTGATCATGTAGGCACACAGTTGATCGAAAAAGCGAACATCATTAATACCCAACTGATTGGGTACTGTAGGACGACCATCATTCCAGTTATTTTGAATCCCTTCCGGATAAACCAAAACTACTTTCTCTCTCTCCGATATGGGTTTGAAATTCGCCAGCGTGATCATTCCTTCGGGCGTTCCGCTTCCGCCGTGAATAGCAAAAAGCAGGGGCATCTTTCCTGCATTATTGTAACCGGAGGGCAAATAAATGATGAACCGCCTGGCTTGACCGTCCACCGTCAAATTGATTGTTTTTTGTTCACTGGGCTTGTCGGCAACCGGCGTTGGATGATTATCTTTTCCGCAAGAGAAAAAACTAATTAACACAGCAACAACTAAGATTCGAATAAGCATGACGTATCCTATTTTACGTTACTAATAATCTATCGGGTGTCAAACAGTCGTAAGAAACGCTGTAAAAGAGGCTTCCTGCTTCAATAAACTCTACTTCACCTCCTGCATCTCCACCAACCGATGATACATCCCTTGGAGGGCAATCAGCTCTTCGTGCTTTCCACGTTCGACAATTTCTCCTTTACGCAACACAATGATTTCGTCGGCATGCCGGATGGTGCTCAAGCGGTGGGCAATAACAACCGACGTTCGATTATGCATGAGATTTTCAATGGCATCCTGTACCAGTCGTTCGCTCTCGGTGTCGAGTGATGAGGTGGCTTCATCTAAAATCAAAATGGGCGGATTTTTAAGTACGGCCCGGGCGATGGTCAGGCGTTGTCGTTCACCGCCACTGAGTTTTTGTCCGCGATCACCGATATTGGTTTGATAGCCCGCTTCTTTCTGCATGATGAACGGATGGGCGTTTGCGATGGTGGCTGCTTTTTCAATATCTTGGATCGTCGCCGATTCCATACCCAGGGCGATATTGCCAGCTATGGTGTCATTGAATAAAATGGGCTCTTGCGTTACGATACTAATATGGCTGCGTAATGAATGCAATGAATAGTCTTTGATATTGATACCGTCGATCAGCACTGCTCCTTCCGTTACGTCATGAAACCGCGGTATCATATCGGCCAGTGTGGATTTACCGGCACCGCTGCTACCTACCAGGGCCACGGTTTTTCCTTTTTCAATCACTAAGTTGATGTTTTTGAGAATGGGCTGGTCGCCATAGGAAAACGATACATTTTTAAATTCAATGGCATGATTGAAAGCCTCCATGAGGTGTCCGTCCGGATTATCA
>JBJTXG010000170.1:0-8798 GCA_046082125.1 Ferruginibacter sp.
GATTTTTGTAAACTGGCCTCACCATGCAGGTGATAGTGATTAAAAAAACGATCGTCTTGTTTGTCGCCAATGCCATTGTCGATAAGAATCAGCCGGTCATCTTCTTCAATCAGTAAACTTCGCATCGCCCAGGTACAGAGATTGTTTTCATCAGCTGGATTCAACCGGTGCCAAATGGATTTAGGCACTACACCAAACATGGCGCCGCCGTCTAGTTTAAAAAATCCGGTTTCGATAGCGTACAGTTTCATACGGTTGATTTGTGGTTGGATGTTTGTTTTAAAAGTACGAGCGCCAGCAGTCCGATAACAAAAAAGGCAATCAACGCCAGCACGGAGTTGCGTTGCGATCCGGTGAACTCGGTGATGTATCCGAAACTGAACATGCCAATTACGATGGCAATTTTTTCGGTTACATCAAAAAAAGAAAAGAAGGAGGTGGTGTCTCTGGTTTCGGGCATCAGTTTGCTGTAGGTGCTTCGGCTTAGGCTTTGGATGCCACCCATGACAAAACCAACACCGCAAGCTAGGGCATAAAAAGCAGTGGTGTCGCCTGTAGGTAGAAGATAGCCGCCAATACAAAGTAGGATCCAAACTAAAACACAACCAATGAGTGTATTGATGTTTCCGATTTTTTCCGATATCCGGGAAATCAACAAGGCGCCCGGAATGGCTATTAGCTGAATAATCAAGATCGCTATTATCAGGTTGGTGGTTGGAATTTGTAATTCACTTTTTCCATACAGGGTAGCCGCCAACATGACAGTTTGTACGCCCATGTTGTAAAAAAAGAAGGCGATTAAAAAAGTATGGAGTTTCGGAAGCGATGTTAGTTGCCTCCATACGTTCATCAACTCGACGTAACCGCCGGTAAGTGCATTCTTTTGATTGGTTGGAAAGATTGGTTTTCCGGCCGGCAATTTAGAGAGTGCGAGCTGTCCAAAGCCCCACCACCAAATGCCTACTAGTAAAAAACAGATTTGGGACGCCTTTCCGGTTGTTATGGAAAACATTTCCGGTTTGAGTACCAGCACAAAACAAACAATCTGAAGCAGCACACTGCCGATATAGCCCATCACAAACCCGCGGGCACTCACCCGATCCCGATCTTCGGGAGCGGCTATTTCCGGAAGGTATGAATTGTAGAAAACCAGGCTGCTCCAGAAGCCGATGCAGGCGATAACCATGCACATGAGTCCGTAAAACAGATTGGACTTGTCATAAAAATACAGGGCACCGCATCCAATGCTGCCGATGGTGCAAAAGGCAAATAGAAACCGTTTTTTGGTTCCCTTGTAATCGGCTATGGAAGAAAGCAGTGGGCTCATCAGGGCAACAATAATGAAGGCAAAAGCCAGGGTGTAATTGTATAGGGAGGTATTGATGTACGTGCGGCCAAATAAAGTTACCATGTCCGTTGTTTGGTCGTTTCCGTCACCGGTCATCGCTTCAAAGTAGGCCGGAAAAATGGTAGATGTGATCACCAGATTGTACACAGAATTGGCCCAATCGTAAAAGGTCCATCCATTGATCACGCGCTTGGAAGCTGTTTTCATTGATTGAATTGAAGCAATGAAAATAGCGCATTCCCACCTAAAACCAATTATTGAATAATACCGAAGCCTAGCAATAGAAACAGGCAGACACCTATGATAATACGGTACCAGCCCCAAACTTTAAATCCGTACCGATTCAGAAAAGCAATAAAGAACCGAATCGCCAGCAGAGCCACGGAAAAGGCAACTAGGTTACCTATCAGAAAAGACTGCATGTTAGCCTGGTTTTCAAGAATAATATCGATGCCTGTTTTGGATTGATCCCATTTTTTAAGAAAAAGTGTATAGAAGGTAGCTGCAAACATGGTGGGCACCGCCAAAAAGAATGAAAATTCGGCAGCCAGTTTTCGGTTCAGTCGCAATTGCATTCCGCCCAAAATGGTGGCGGCGCTTCGGCTCAGGCCGGGAAGCACAATGGCCATACATTGGAATAAACCTATTTTGAAAGCAGTCGGGAGTGGAAGCTCCTCCTCCTCATTGATTTTCGGTTTTTTGAACAAACCATCCACAAATAAAAAAACGATCCCGCCCAGGACCATGACACCAGCTATAAAAACCGGCTTTTCAAGTAACGACTCAATCGTATCTCCTAAAAAAAAGCCTAGTATCAGGGCCGGAATAGTTGCTACCACAAGTTTTGAGTAAAAGTGCAGCTTGCTGAACTGCAGAAATTTTTTGTGGTACATAACTACAACCGATAGGATAGCACCCAGCTGTATGGCAATGGTAAAAATCTTTACGAAATCATCCTGATGGTCCAGTCCCAGGAATGTTTCGGTGATCCGCATATGTGCCGTGGAGGAGATAGGAAGAAACTCAGTAAGGCCTTCAACCGCTGCGATTACAATCGTTTCGATCAGGTTCATAGAGGATAAATGGTAAGCCGCTTACAGGTCAGATTCATGGCCTGACTCGTCGTTGGTTTTGGGTTTGATCATGATTGCAGCAATTTCAATGCTAAAGCCCAGTACAATCAATATTGGGGCGAGCGTGATCCGAGTAAAACTGTATACTTCTTTTTCATTGAAAACCCGTGGATCCGGACTTTTACCTCCTGCCATCAACACAAATCCCACAATGAGAACAACGATCCCAATACCCATTAGGGTATAATTGTTTTTTCCAAATAAAGGACCAGCCGACATGGTTCGGCTACTTTCTTTTTTGATGTTCATCTTTGCCATACAACAGATTCAATGGTTTAGTAAAGGTCGTCGAGTTTTAATTTCAGGTATTTAAGTACGGAGCGGTAGGTGCTGGTTAGAGAGATGAACATGCCCAGTAGCAAGATTACAAATAACATCGTATACAAGCCACTGGAGTCATGTAATATCTTGAAACTCGGAATAAACGCTTCTATCAGGGAAATCGATCCCCGAATGGCCACAATGGCAATCAGTGATGAAATAATGCCATTGATGAAAGCACGTTGCAGTATGGGTTTGGTGATAAACCATCGGGTTGCACCAACCATTTGCATGGTTTTTATCAGGAAGCGGTTGCTGTACATAGCTAAACGAATCGTGTTATCTATGGAGAAAATAACCAACACCGTTAGAATGATTGTTACTATCAAAAATATCAGACCGGCTGTTTTTACATATGAGCTTACTTTGGTAACCGTTTGTGTGGGGAATTTTACCTCTGAGATCATTCCCGGAAACCGAGTTTGCATGGCATCCGACAAAACATTCAGACTATCTTCGTTTACAAAGGCTGCCTTTACATAAAAATCGATACTCTCGGGCAGGGGATTGTTTTTCAAAAACTGCTTCCAGGTTGTATCATTGTCGGCATTCCAGCGGGCAATGGCCTTTTCTTTGGTCACATATTCCACGGTATCGCCCGTTTTCAAATATGGTTGAGCCCTGACAAACTGAAGCAAACTGTCAATTTTCTTTTTGGGTGCTTCACGATTCAGGTAAACATGCACTTGAATGTTTTCTTTAAAATAATCGCCGGTTTTGCGCAGATTCAGGAAAAACCAGCCAACAATACCAAACAAGAATAAAACCAAGGATATGCCAATAATGGCGTAACCATAAGAGGGCTTGCTTCGTTTGATGGATGACTTTCCTGCTTGTGCCATGCGTTTTAATTTTCAGGGTTATTCATTACGCGACTACGACGCGAAATTACATGTTTTCAGGGCTTTGTGTTACTTTTGCATTCCGAGAACGTGCGGGACAAATATATCTTTTTTGATTGGCAATGCCCTGTTAAAATACGTTTTTTCGGAGTTTACCAGGCATCAATAGGACAATACACATGGAATACAACTTCGGTGCGATTGAGTTAAAATGGAGGTCACGCTGGTCTGCAAACGCAACGTATCAGGTCAAACATCGGACGGATAAACCGAAATGCTATGTATTGGACATGTTTCCCTATCCTAGTGGCGCGGGATTGCATGTAGGTCATCCCTTGGGTTATATCGCCGGCGATATTTACAGCCGATATAAACGACTGAAAGGATATAATGTTTTGCACCCCATGGGATTTGACAGTTTTGGATTGCCAGCCGAACAATATGCCATTGAAACCGGTCAGCATCCCGCCCATACTACCCAGAAAAATATTGAGACATTCAAGAAACAGCTGGATAAAATCGGATTTTGTTACGACTGGACCCGAGAAGTGACTACCAGCGATCCGTCGTACTATCAATGGACACAGTTTTTCTTTTTACAACTGTTTCATGCCTGGTTTAGCCCGATCACCCAAAAGGCCGAACCCATTCAAACACTCATTCATGCATTCGAACAGGAAGGGTATGCTGATCCGTACGGTCGAATCGGGCAACCATTTTCAAAAAACGAATGGAGCCAGTTTACAAATCAACAGAAAGAGGACATACTGATGCGGTTTCGGTTGGCTTATTCAGCAGAAGGTGAAGTGAACTGGTGTGAGGCACTGGGTACTGTTCTCGCCAATGATGAAGTAGTCAACGGGGTAAGTGAGCGCGGCGGACATCCCGTAGTTCGAAAAAAAATGCGTCAGTGGTTTTTACGCATTACTGATTATGCCGACCGGCTTCTCGAAGGACTGAATCGCGTCGATTTTTCTGAATCGATGAAAGAGATGCAGCGAAACTGGATTGGTCGAAGTGAGGGCGCTGAGATTGATTTTGCCATTGATGGAACACAACATGCGGTCAAGGTGTTTACAACTCGACCAGATACAATCTTTGGTGTCGACTTTTTGGTGATTGCACCGGAACACCCCCTCGTATTCGAAATGACCAGTCCAAATGAGCAAGCGAAAGTCGATGAATACCTTCTTTATGTAAAGCGTCGCAGTGACCGCGAACGCATGGCCGAATCAAAAAAGGTAACTGGTTGTTTTACGGGCGCTTATGCTATCCATCCGTTTACCGCGAAAAAAATACCGGTTTGGATAGCGGAGTATGTACTGGCCGGTTACGGCACCGGTGGCATCATGGCTGTACCATGTGGTGACCAACGGGATTTCTTATTTGCCTCCCATTTTCATATCCCAATTACCAATATTATTGGCGATGCCTTTACAGGAGAGGCAGCCAACGCGTCTAAAGAACTTGTACTGCAACATTCGGATTTCCTGACCGGAAAAAAAATGGCTGATGCCATTCCAATCGCTATCCAAAAACTGGAACAAACAGGCATGGGTAAACGAAAAGTACAGTACAAAATCCACGACGCCGGATTCAGCCGCCAGCGATACTGGGGCGAACCCTTCCCGATTCGATGGGAGAATGGCATACCGGTTCCAATGACTGAAAACGAACTGCCCCTCTTACTGCCTCATGTCGAACAATATGGTCCGGGCCCAAATGGACAGGGTCCGCTCGCTAATCTGGACAACTGGACACAGGCCGGCTATGAAACATCCACGATGCCGGGTTTTGCCGGTTCATCCTGGTATTTTCTCCGGTACATGGATCCATCCAACACAACAACATTTTGTGACCGAACAATCAGCGATTACTGGAATGCGGTGGACGTGTACATTGGCGGTACTGAACATGCCGTGGGCCATCTGTTGTACAGCCGAATGTGGACAAAAGTATTGTACGATTTAGATTGGATTGGTTTCGATGAGCCATTCAAACGACTGATCAATCAAGGGATGATTCAGGGAAGCAGCCGGTTCGTATATCGTAAACGAAATACGCACACGTTTGTCTCCCATGGGTTGATCGCCGACTACGAAACGGATCCCATTCACGTGGATGTGCAGCTGGTTGACGGGCTGATCCTAGACATAGAATTGTTTAAACGATGGAAACCGGAGTTTGTTCAAGCCGAATTCATCTTGGAAAACGGTCAGTACATCTGTGGCCAGGAGGTGGAGAAAATGTCCAAATCCAAATTCAATACCGTCAATCCGGATGACCTAGTTGAAAAATACGGCGCGGATACATTCCGCATGTATGAAATGTTTTTGGGTCCTATCGAACAAAGTAAGCCCTGGGATACGAAGGGTATTGAAGGCGTACACCGGTTTCTTAAAAAACTATGGCGATTGTTTTTTCAGGAAAGCCAGGGCGTAGTTTGGACGAACGAAATGCCCACGTCCGACGAATGGAAAATCCTGCATAGAACTATTCAGAAAGTAGATTATGATACAGAACATTTTCATTTCAATACCGCGGTCAGTGCGTTTATGGTTTGCGTGAATGATCTGACCGCCGCGGGTTGTCACAAAAAAGCCATTTTGGAACAGTTGTTGATCCTGCTCGCCCCGTTTGCGCCTCATATCGCCGAAGAGCTTTGGGAAGTACTCGGTCATTCGTTTACAATCCTGGATGCGCCATACCCGGTAGTCGATCCAGCTTACCTCATCGAAACAGAGAAATCCATGCCGGTATCAATCAATGGTAAGACAAGAACGACGCAATTGATTGCCATGGATGCCACACAACAAGCCGTTGAGCATCTGATACTGGACAATCCGGTGGTCCAGAAGTGGCTGGACGGAAAAACGCCCAAAAAAATAATCTATGTCAAGGGTAAAATGGTGAATGTGGTAGTCTGATTGACGGCTTTGCCCGGCGCCGAACCTTTTTATTTTTGCTTTGTTTACTTTCTATCGCCTTTTTTGGTTAAACTTTTAATACTTTTATTAAAATCCCGGTATGGAAATAACGCCTGGTCCTTTGCTGAAGTCCATTGACTCACCATCCGATCTGAAAAAACTCTCCAAAAAGAAAATGCTTCAGGTGTGTGATGAGCTGCGCCAATACATCGTAGATGTGGTCAGTGTTCATGGCGGACATTTTGGTGCCAGTCTGGGCGTTGTTGAACTGTCGGTTGCATTGCATTATGTTTTTAATACACCCTACGATCAGTTGGTTTGGGATGTGGGGCATCAGGCCTACGGACATAAAATCTTGACCGGTCGGCGCGATCAATTCCCCACGAACCGTAAATACAACGGACTCAGTGGGTTTCCCAAACGTAGCGAAAGTGAATATGACACGTTTGGAGTAGGACATTCATCTACTTCCATTTCGGCGGCGTTGGGTATGGCGATGGCCTCCCATTATAAAGGTGAAACCGATCGGCAGCATATCGCTGTTATTGGCGACGGTGCGATGACGGCGGGCTTGGCCTTTGAAGCACTGAATCATGCCGGTATCGAAAAAAGCAATTTGTTGATCATACTCAATGACAACTGCATGAGTATTGATCCGAATGTGGGTGCATTGAAAGAATACCTGACGGATATTACCACGTCGCATACGTATAATGACCTTCGTGACAATGTTTGGAAGCTACTCGGTAAATTACCGGTTGGCAAAAATTTTTCCAGAGAGATGGCCTCCAAACTGGAAGCCAGTGTCAAAGGGATTGTCAGTAAAAGTAGCAACCTCTTCGAAGCATTACAACTGCGGTATTTCGGACCCATCGACGGGCATAATGTACTCAAACTCATCGACACACTATCCGACTTGCGGGATATTCCCGGTCCGAAACTACTGCACATCAAGACCGTGAAAGGGAAAGGCTATGCCCTGGCCGAAAAAGATCAGACCAAATGGCACGCACCCGGACTGTTCGACAAGGTTACCGGAGAGATCATCAAAAAAACCTCCAACATTCCGCAGCCCCCCAAATACCAAGATGTATTTGGACATACTATCATAGAACTGGCTGAACAAAATAAAAAAATCATTGGGATCACGCCCGCAATGTCCAGTGGCAGTTCGCTGAAATTCATGATGGAAAAAATGCCAGACCGTGCCTTCGACGTAGGTATCTGCGAGCAACATGCGGTTACCCTCAGTGCCGGATTGGCAACACAAGGACTGCGGGTGTTCTGTAATATCTATTCTTCCTTCATGCAGCGGGCCTATGATATGGTGATACATGATGTGGCTATTCAAAAATTACCGGTAATTTTCTGTTTGGATCGGGCTGGTTTGGTTGGCGATGACGGACCTACTCACCATGGCTGCTACGATATCGCCTACATGCGTTGTGTGCCAAACCTGATTGTCAGCGCCCCGATGAATGAGGAAGAGCTCCGTAATCTCATGTATACCGCCCAGCTCGACGAAAACCGGCTTCCGTTTGTTATTCGTTATCCAAGAGGCGAGGGTGTTATGGTCGATTGGCGCAAACCACTTAAAGCCATTGAGATTGGCAAAGGGCGAAAATTAAAAGACGGACGAGAAATAGCGATACTCAGTTTTGGCCACCCAGGTAATTTTGCCGCACAGGCCATACGGGATGTTCGGGAAGAAGGAATCAATCCGGCGCATTATGATATCCGGTTTGTAAAACCACTCGATGAAGCGCTTTTGCATGAGGTATTCCAGAACTACTCCAAAATCATTACCGTGGAGGATGGAACCGTGGTCGGTGGATTTGGATCAGCTATCCTTGAATTCATGAATGCACATAATTACCATGCCAGGGTTAACATACTGGGTATTCCGGATCGCTTGGTTGAACATGGTACTCCCAAACAACTGTATGATGAAATTGGTATAGATGCCAATGCCATCGCCGCCTGCTTGCGTCAGTTACAGGCTGAAACGGTTACAGTATAAAGCTACCTTCATTTCGGTATCATTTATTACATTCAATCTGACTGCAACTTGGTTAAAAGTCTAATCCCAGGGACAAATAATGAATGGCCCGATCGCTGAAAAAGCCGGTCATTGGCCAACCTACATCATACCGAACAAAGTACCCTAATAAGGTGCTGCGGGCGCCAAAACCATATCCTCCCAGGAATGGCCCAACACCTTTTGTCT
>JBJTXG010000171.1:0-6725 GCA_046082125.1 Ferruginibacter sp.
ACCCTATGATATATAGTGGGTCGCCAGCTGGCGACCTTTGTTTGTATTAAATCGCCTTCCCAATGTCCGGGTATGATTCTGTCTTCCACCTCCTTAGGGCGCTCGTGGATAATGATCATATCAGGGATTTTACCTTTTGAGTCATTGGACAGCTTTAGGTTTTTACGAAGCTTTTTCTTCTGCCTCAGATCCCCAATGCGTTCTTTTTTCAGTTCTCCCTTGTGTAACATGTAGAGGTACGTATAAATTGTTTCGTGGATGGCTTGCATGTGCTTATTGTTTGGGTTTGGGTATCTGCTTCTGAGTTCGGTGCTGATTTGTACAGGAGACCAACGAAGCTTCAACTTTTCAATAATAAAGCTATGGAGTTTAGGATTATTGGCAATCCTTGAACCAACATTCCTTTTGGTTGAAAGATAGTCCGAACATTCTTGAGCAAGCCAAGCTTTGTAAACAGTGTCAGTCTTCCGAAAGTGACCAACTTCTCTACTGATGGTGCTGACGTTTCGGTTTAAACAAAGAGCTATTTGCCTTAGGCTTTTACCTTGGGAAAGAAGACTTACAATCTTTTCTCTTTCATCAATGGTCAACCTTTGATATTTTCTCATAACAACAAATTAACTTAGTTAATCTGTTGCATTTAAAACTTGAACTGAAGTAACATTTTTTGCATAATTTCGTATTAGTTAAATATTTATTACAATTGATCAATTAAAATAAGAAAATGAAGAAGCTAGTTTTATTCTTTGCTATTATGATGGGGTTTTTATTAAATAACGTGAATGTATTTTCACAATTTGTATATGTTAGCTATAATATAAATAACAAAAAACATCGTTTCCCCATATTAAAATTTGAGGGAGAAAAATGCTATTGGAATAATGAAGAGTCTGACTTAAAATGGAGAAACACCCCATTTCGAATCAGTGATAAATTTGATTATGCAAATCTTGATTATGAAGATCTGCTAGAACGTGCTTCGCAAAGAAAGATTGTTAATGTCGGAATGAAATTTGAACAATTTGTGGATTCTGTATACAGTAATGAAAGAGGGAATGCACGTCTCTATGACGCAGCCGGCGAAATGATTGGCTGGTTTAATGGAAACGATTTTTACATGCAATCCGGCTGGGTTGTTTTAGATAATAAAAAGAAATATTACAGTCATAAAGAATTTATTTATAACGAAAAATTAATCACAGGAAGATCTTGCTCTGGTCAAAAGTTTTGGATAACACAACAAAAGGATAGTAAAACTTATTTACAGGAAGCCGAAAATAGAATAGATGGAACTAAAACAAAGGGACTGTCTTTTGATTTAGTCAATGTACAAATGAGTAAAAAAGTGGCAACGGCAATTTTTTGGTGGTTCAAAATGATAAATGGAGATACAGCCCCTTGTGGCTATGGTGAAGCAGATGATCGTCCTGATTTTTAATAACAACGATCAGATCCTAATAAACCAATATAGACAATACAATGGATTTTTGACAACAAGACAGTATGTCCATATAGTCAATTGTCGATTTCCCTTCTTGGATAAAATCGCTCAAAATCAAATGGTACGTTTGTATAGGAAAATCATCTCAGTCCGCCATAGAAGCTAATTATTGAATAATTTTGTCTTTCATCAGGTAGCCATCCGATTATGAACAACCGGGTTATTCAAAATTATAGTAAACTATCCCCCGTTCAATTGTTATGGCCATTACTGGTTCTATCAGGAGTAAGCGTTTTCTTATTCGCAAACGATGCATTAAATGCTTCGGGGTATATCCAATCACAAAAAGAATTATTTTATCTGCTGAATGCCTCTCTGGGTCAATTCCCAGCCCTTCAATTCAATCTCACGCAATTGGGTGATGCGCTCATCTTTCTTTCTTTGCTGAGCCTTTTCATTGTTTATGCCCCATCCCTATGGCAGTCGTTGATATCCGCGTCGCTATTTTCCTTGATTGCTTCGAGTGGACTCAAAAACCTGTTTTCGATACCACGTCCGGCGGCAGTGCTCGATACTAACAGCTTCATCATCATAGGAGATACTTTACCCGGACACAGCAGCCTGCCTTCGGGTCATGCCATTACCATTTTCACAACGCTAACCATTTTACTCTTCGCCTTTATGCCTGAAAAAAAAAGCCCGCGAGCGGCCTGGTGCCTTTTGGTGATATGTTTAGGATTTGTGCTGGCATTCACCCGAGTAGGCGTTGGAGCTCATTTTCCGATTGATGTGATAGTCGGCTGTATGGTTGGTTTTCTATGCGGACTCGCCGGCATTTTTTTTAGTCGTAGTTACGCCTTGTGGCACTGGGTAGGCAACAAAAAATATCACCCGGTTTTTATCGTGTTGCTTTTGGCCTGTGTAATCATGGTATTTTTGAAAACAACCGTTGAACCATTGCCTGTTTATATCATTACCCTGATTTCGTTGGTTTTTTCACTTTATAAAATCACGGATGTTTACATTAAAAAATAAGATCCCTGTTGTTTATCTGGCTTGTTTTGCAAGCTTGCTGAATTTGGTTTTATTCCATATCCCATTTTTTCGGTTTGTATTCCAAAACCTGGATGGCGCAAGCTTGAATGGTGTCCTTATCATTGCCAGTTTGATTGTTCTGATGTTTTTGCTGAACGCCTTTGTGTTTTACCTGGTTTTTTTCATCTCGCCCCTGACCGGCAAAATACTCCTCTCGCTCTTTTGGATATTGAATGCGCTTTCCGTTTATTTTGTTTTCACATACGGTGTGATTATCGACGAGTCAATGATTGGTAATCTGTTCAATACCAACTATGAAGAATCAAGTAGTTTTTTTTCGGTAACCATGCTATTGTATGTATTGCTGTTAGGCGCACTGCCGGCCGCCTGGCTTTTCAAACTTAAAACAGAACGACCAACATGGAAGCGTTTTGCGTTAACCGTGGGCCTTGGCTTTTTTTCCATTGCATTACTTGTATTTGCCAATGCACGGAACTGGCTGTGGATTGATAAAAACTCAAAAAGCCTGGGTGGATTGGCCATGCCTTGGTCGTATACGGTAAATACCTACCTGCATTTTTTACACGATTATCAAAAAAATAAAAAAGAAATCCTTTTACCGAATGCTACCATTACCGACAGCAGCAAATCCGTCATAGTATTGGTGATTGGCGAATCGGCGAGAAGCCAGAACTTCTCTTTATATGGATATCCTAAAAATACCAACCCCTTGCTATCGAAAACCAATAATCTGTTTCATTTTCCGGCTACAGCTTGTGCTACGTATACTACAGCAGGTATCAAGTGCATCCTCGAGCATACCAATACGGATGAATTATATGAAATTTTACCCAACTACCTCTATCGGAATCAGGTGGAGGTCATTTGGCGAAGTGCCAATTGGGGAGAACCACCCATCCATATCCCAAACGTATTGAATAAGACTAGTTTGCAACAACAATGTCAGGGTGATACCTGCGAGTATGATGAGATCCTGTTAAAGGGGCTTCGGGAACAGATAGCCGCCAGTCCGAAAAATAAAATCTTGGTTGTATTGCATACCAGCACCAGTCATGGCCCCACCTACAGCAAGAAATATCCGCCTCGCTTCGAAACCTTCAAGCCGGTCTGCAACAGTGTTGAGTTGGGCAACTGTTCACAAACGGAGCTAATCAACGCGTACGACAATACCATCGTTTACACTGATTATCTGTTGCATCGGGTGATTGAAGACCTCCGTCAAATGCCACAATATAACAGCTGTATGCTGTTTGTTTCCGACCACGGCGAATCACTCGGAGAAAAAAACCTGTATATGCACGGTGTGCCCATCAGCATGGCACCCAAAGAGCAATATGAAATACCATTTATAGTTTGGCTGTCAGACAATAACCCGAAACAGCTTAAGCAATTACCGGAACTCTCACAGAACCATGTATTTCATAGTGTATTGAAGTTCTTGGATGTGCAGAGTCCGATTTACAAAGAACAAATGAGTATTTTTAAGTGAGACATGACGATTAGCGGGACTTGTAGACATTGCATTTCTCATAAACATTGATTCATGAATCAGTATTGACATTTAAAAAGTCATTACTTTAAATCATATTAAAACACAAACATCATAAATTTGTCATTTTCTGCATTGCCTCTACCAAAGTGACCCTCTAACGACATGCTAATTCTTTAACATTTCAAACAAAGTGGAAGGTTATTCAATTACTTGTATTACTCCTAATAGCTGGAATATGCAGGGGAAACAATGATTCGAGCTGCTGTAAAGGAGCAAGAGGGCGATGTTCTGGTGATGGGTTTTGCACTGCTTGCAAGACCTGCGGATATTGTAAACACTGTAATGCCGGTGAAACCTGTGGTGTTTGTACCGGAGGTGGCTCTCGTCGTAGACTAAGAAGAAACTAATTGGACATCAGGACTGTACCTTTTGATTTTTTATTGAAAAGAATAATTGAATAAAATCATTGGAAATTAAACATGACTATAGAAACTATTTTTCTCGCGTTGGTGATTTCATTTTTTGTCTTACTATTCATCTATTACCTCCTGATCAATTCAGGCAATAGGCTGAAGAAGAAATTTGATGCCATGGGTAGCCTTATTGGTAAAACAAGAATGGCCATTACAGACATAGCCGGTGAGCCTTCGGCAACGGTCCGAACAAATGCACTAACAACCTGTAGTTGGTATAAAGGGAATTACTCCATGACACTGACCTTTGATGCCGAGGACAGGGTCATCAACATACAAGAGGTCAACTCGGGTTTTTGGGGCTAATTGCGTTAAGACAGCTGTTTTCTCACAAATTTGGTCAGAATCACAATGACCTGATCGTTTATTTTCCCTTCGATTTGATCGGTATTTTCGGGCACCAACCTGATTCTTTTGATAATCGTGCCTTTGAGTGCCGTAAAATTCGCACCCTTTACATTCAATCCTTGAGTCAATAGTACGGTATCTCCTGTTTCCAGTATGTTACCATGACCATCAACATGTACATCCGGTTTATCATACGCAGCCATGGCCCAGTCTACCACGGCTTCGTCAAGCTCAACCGACTGCAGTAGCTCTGCTGCCCAGGCATGCGTTTTCATTCCAAACAAAATTCTATAGCTCATTGCCTGAACGGAAGGCTCGGGATTCCAGATACTGCCGGCTAGACACCGCCAATGTTGTTCGCCTGTATTTTGAGCTATGCATTCATGACAGGTCACACAAAGAGCCATTTCGTTCTCAATCAAATCATGATTATTGGGACTTACCGCATACGCGACAGAGGCTTCGCCGGTTCCGCAAAGTTCACAAAGCGATTGGCACCGGTCTTTCAGTGAAATAGCAATAGGCATCATCCGGTAAATGCAAGCAAAAGAAACTTGCTTAAAAGAAAAAAGGAAACCATGTGGCCATTCATATAAAACAGATCAATGAGTTGGCAACAACATTACTTCAATATCTCCCGGCCAATCACCAATTTCTGTATTTCACTGGTGCCCTCTCCGATTGTACATAATTTGCTGTCGCGATAGAATTTTTCTACCGGGAAATCTTTGGTATATCCATACCCTCCAAAAATCTGGATAGCATCTGTGCTGATTTCCACGGCTATCTCACTGGCGTAGTATTTGGCCATCGCCGATTCCTTCGTCATGGGCAAGCCTTTCATCTTTAAATCACAGGCCTGCTGGATCAGCAATTCAGCACAAGTAATTTTTGTAGCCATGTCGGCTAATTTGAAACCAATCGCTTGGAAATTGGCAATCGGTTGATCAAACTGATGGCGATCTTTGGCGTATTGCAGTGAGGCTTCATATGCACCCTTGGCAATGCCCAAACTCAATGCTGCAATGGAAATGCGGCCACCATCCAAAATCTTCATGGCTTGCTTGAACCCATCGCCCACTTCACCCAGACGGTTCGCATCCGGGATTACACATTGGTCAAAAATCATTTCAGCCGTTTCGCTGGCACGCATGCCTAACTTATTTTCTTTTTTTCCGGCGGTGAATCCGGGTGTTCCGCGCTCAACGATAAATGCGGTGGCGTTGTTCTTCGCGCGAGGTTCGCCAGTGCGACACATCACTACAGCCACATCCCCCGATTTCCCATGGGTAATCCAGCTTTTCGTACCGTTAATTACCCACTGATCGCCTTGACGCGCTGCTACCGTTTTCATATTACCGGCATCACTACCCGTATTTGGCTCGGTTAAACCCCAGGCGCCAATATGCTCGGCTGTAGCCAGTTTAGGCAAGTATTTTTTCTTTTGTTCCTCGGTTCCAAACGTCAGAATATGGCCGGTGCACAAGGAATTGTGCGCAGCGAGGGACAGTCCTACCGATCCGCAGACTTTCGCTATTTCCTGAATGATTTCATTGTATTCAAAATAGCCCATGCCGGCACCACCATAAGCCTCCGGCACCAACACGCCCATCATACCCAACTTGCCCATTTCTTTGAAAATGTGTACGGGAAACTCCTGCGATTCATCCCATTCCATGAGGTGAGGTTTGATATGCTGTAGGGCAAAATCACGGGCTGATTGAGCAACCTGTGTAGTTAGGTCGGAGGACTGAAAATGCATAAGATTTTTTTGCAAATTACTGAAATCAGCTCCTTGGATGAACGAGGTTTGTTTAATTAATCAATAATTAAATAGGGTTTTAGTTTATTGAATGTTTGCAGGTCGATTGAATGTATTTTTTGAATATCCTCCAAGCTTTTGAATAATCCATTG
>JBJTXG010000172.1:0-5720 GCA_046082125.1 Ferruginibacter sp.
TTCGCCTCTGGCACATCGTTCTGTTTTTCCCCATTGAGATACAAATAAAAGCGATCACCATCTTCCGAGAACACCGTCAGGTTGCCAGAATTAACATTCAACTGGGCCAAAACGAAAAGCGGAAGGAATGCGAGTAATAAAAAGTAGATTTTTTTCATAATGTAACGCTTGATGATGAACAAATATACAAACCATCGGGTAAGTCAGGCAAAAAACACCCTAGTTTAACCTGACCATTCATTTTCGTATCATTTAACGTATCACTAACACGATACCTTTTTGAGTAAAAGGCGCCGCACCACGATACCGATACGTGCAAAACCAGACATAGCTTCCGATTGGAGTAGATTGGTTACGAAACTGGCCATTCCAGCGCTGCAGTGGATTATCCGAAAAATAAATCAGATTTCCCCATCGATCAACGATGTAAATGGAGAAATCAGTTAATCCGGCTACATCACCCAATGGTCCGAACCGGTCATTGACCCCATCCGCGTTGGGTGAAAAGGCCGTTGGAAAATAAATTCCCTGACAGCCCTTGGTTATCCGAACGGTATCGGTCCCTTCGCATCCGTTTGGGTCTCTCACCGAAACGAAATAAACGCCCGGCGTTGTCACCAAATACGTTTGACCAATGCTATTATCCTGCCAGCGGTATGACGAAAATTGGCCAGGATTCAATCGGATTGATTGAGACGCACAAAGGGTTGTATCGGCACCCAAACGGGGACGGAGAACAACCTGTTGTCTGGTGATACTGACATTCGAACTAGACTGCACACAACCATTGGCATCCGTGATCTGAACCTGATAGGTACCGGGAGCCAAACCGGATACGGTTGGAGAAACAGCCCCCATCGACCACAGAAAATCATAAGGAGCAACACCTCCGACAACGCTGGCACTGACGGTCCCATCGTTATTTTCACAGTACGTATCAGTGCCGTCTACGCGAATATTTAACGGTGGTGGATTAGGCAAGGCGATATTGGCCGTGACCGGACAAGCACCCGGTTCACTGACGGTAACCGAGTAATTACCCGCTCCAAGATTTGAAATCAACGGTGTCATTTGAACCGGATTGGTATTCCAGGAAATGGAATAGGATCCGAGTCCACCCGATGGAACGACTTGCAACTGACCGGTTTGATCATTCGTGCACAGAACCGGCGAAACCGTATTGACAGTCGCCCCCAGGATACGTATAACGGTATCGGTTACCTGCTGTGAGCCATTTTGAAAAAAAATGGTTTGTGTTACGGTAAAACTGCCGGCCGATGAAAAAACATGGATCGGATTTAGGGCTGTAGATGTATTCTGTGAACCGGCATTCGGATCGCCAAAATCCCAACGAACACCCGACTGACAGAACTGAGGAATTGTTGAAAAAGAGACAGACCGGTTGGGGGAACAGGTGTATGTAAATCCGCCGGAGGGCGGTGGTGTCTCCCGAATCGAAAAGACGTCCAACGCAAAACCCTCATAATCGTTACAAACCGTTCCGGCACCGAATACAAAGCGAAAAACAATACCATTCATGCCGGCCAGATTGGATAGTGTGTGACGAGCCTCTACCCAAATGGCGCTCCCATTACCACTTTGACAATTACCACCCGAACCGGATCGTGTGCTGCCGGACCAACCAGGCCGATTTCCTAAAAAACGAATAGACGCATTATTGTACCAGTTGATGCCCGTACAGTCTGCATTTGAATTGGCCGATCCCAATAATTGCCAGGTGGTACCCTGGTCGGTTGAATATTCCAGATGCACCCCGTCGAAATTTCGTTCCGTCTCCCAAATGATGTTAACGGATACTTCAGGATTAACCAAATTTGTAAAATCAAAACAAGGTGATTGCAGGTATGAAAGTCCGGCATTGTAATTAGCGCCCGACAAACCGCCCACGACCCAGCAACGCTGACCGGATGCCGCCGCCGTGATAACCGTTTTTGTGCCAGGCACGATGGTGCCCCATTCCCAGTGATCTGAACTGGATCGGGCAAACCCTCCGGTATTAAATTCGAAGGACTCTACGAATGGAAACGTATTCACCGGAGAGGCACACTGTGAAAAGGCCATCTGATGCCATCCGATCAATGTCAAAACAAAAAAAGACAGCTGGTGAACAATTGATTTTCCAAACATGTTATGCAAAACTACTGACCTTGATGCAACCATGCGACAGAAATAACGAAATAAGGCCAAAGCGATTACCTTCGTCACGAAATTTAACACCATGAGCCGATTCTTACTGTTCTTCATCGTTTTCTCCCAGCCGTTCTTTGTTCAAGCGCAGCTTGAACTATGCTCCGAAAAATGCAACAGAGCCCGTCTTTCCGGCTCCACACAGCGAGTCAACTATTACCAATACACGACAATGAACAAATATGATGTCCGGCACATCCAATTGGATATTAATGCTGAAACGGCCACCCGGGCATTATCGGGCCATGTAGTTACTACGGCTGTTGCTCTGGCACCACTAGACAGTTTCGTTACCGAGTTTAAAAGTACTATGGTGGTTGATTCTGCTTTTGTCAATAATATCCCCGTTGTGTATAATCATACCTCCGATCATATTTTCATTCCCATTGCACCGGTAATACCTACCGGAACATCGTTTTCCGTTCGCATTCATTTTCGCGGTACCGCCGGATCGAATGGTGTGTTTGCCGGTACCTCTGCCAGCAGCGGATTAAGTTATGTGGCCACACTCTCCGAAAGTTACCAAGCAAGAGAGTGGTTTCCGTGCAAGCAACTATTGACCGACAAAATCGACTCAACCGATATCTGGATCACCACCAGCAGTACAAACAAGGCCGGATCCAACGGATTATTACAAGGTATTGACAACCTGCCGAGCGGAAAACTTCGCTTTCGCTGGAAAACCCGTTACCCGATGGTGTACTACCTCATCAGCATCGCGGTAGGCAATTACCAGGAGTATGTGAACTATGCGCGACCGGCCGCCATACAGCCCGATTCCATCCTGGTTCAACACTATATCGCCAACACGGCTACGTACCTGAATTCGGTGAAGACCAACCTCGACAAAACACCGCCCTTCATAGAAAAACTCAGTGAGTTGTACGGACTTTACCCATTCTACGAAGAAAAATACGGCCACTGTCAGGCCTCGATCGGAGGTGGAATGGAACATCAAACCATGAGTACGATGGCCAGTTTCAGCACCTCTTTGATCGCGCATGAACTGGGTCATCAATGGTTCGGTGACCATGTGACCTGTGCCCGCTGGAATGATATCTGGATCAACGAGGGGTTTGCCACGTATAGCGATTATCTGCTTGCCGAAAAATTGCCGGCTTTATATACCACAGCCGCGGCAACCACCATGCAAAATATGCACACAAACATCATGAGCGTAGCCAATGGGAGTGTGTACGTTCCGGATGCCTCGGTATATGATGAAAACAGGATCTTCAGTAACCGATTGAGCTACAATAAAGGAGCCGCCATCATTCACAACCTGCGGTTTGAAATGCAAAGCGACCCGTTGTTTTTTCAAGGCATTCAAAACTTTTTGGCTCGATTCAAGGATTCCGTAGCTACGGGAGAGGATTTCAAGGCAGAAATGGAACTGATCACAGGAAAGGATTTTACCACGTTTTTTGACCAGTGGTATTACGGTGAAGGATACCCGACGCACAGCCTCACCTACCTCAAACCAACGCCCGACACCATTCAATTTTTTGTAACTCAAACAACCAGTGCACCAACCATCACACCGATTTTCAAAGGCATGCTGGAATTGAAAATAACATCCGCACAAGGAGATACAACGGTGCTTATCAACATCACCTCCAATAATCAAACCTTTCGGATCCCCTATTCAAAAACTCCTACCACAATCATCATTGATCCCAACAACTGGGTTATCAACCGCACTGGCACCATTACGAATGGCACGGTTGTTCCGGTTGTACTGTCCAATATACGGGTAACCGGCAAATCAGATTGTACGTATACGTTTGAATGGGACGCACGGGATGAGATTAATGTGCTCCGGTATGACATTGAACGCAGTGAAAATGGCACAACCTTCCAAACAGTCGCATCGGTTACGCCTCTCCGTAACACTGTCAGCTCGTATGTTTATAACCACAGCTCCACCAATGAAACAGTCATTTACTTCCGTATAAAAATCATTCGGTACGATGGTGGCTTTACTTATTCGTCGATTGCTCAGGCTGCAACCAACTGTAATCCGTTACCAGCGATCCGTGTTTTACCCTTACCGGCCACAGCATCCGGCGTTACCGAAGTAACCGTTCCGGTAAGAGGCATGGTAGATCTTCGTTTGTACAATGAAACCGGACAGCTGGTTCGTCAACAGTCTTTGTCATTGAACCGGGGCCTTAATCGTGTTGACGGCTTTTTTGACAAAATAGCCGGTGTGGGTATGTATTGGTTGATTGCCCGTTTGCCAAACGGCGAGCGCATCTCCCGAAAAGTAATCATTCGACCATAACAAAAAGGCCACGATGATCGTGGCCTTTTTGTTGTTTTCATTTTGTTTATTGTTTAATGAGTGTCGTTGTCTTTGTTTTTCCGTTTCCGATTACCTGCAGTTCATATTGTCCGGCGGTAATGCCTTCGGGTAATACGATTCGGACCGGACTTCCCAAGTTGTTGTATTGAACCGTTTGCTGAGTCAACCGTTGGCCGGTTAGGCTGTACACAGCAATGGTGTAGGTGCCGACTTTCATATTTTGCAAACTCAATTGAACCTGATTACCCACAACCGGATTAGGATATACAGACACGGCCGGAGTTTCGATGGTGGTTACCGGGCGAACTTTATCGCTGGAAGTTGCAACAGCGGGTGCCCCCGGTTTAACCGTGTAGACAATCACGAACCGGTTGGGTGAAACCGAAGCGGCTTGCTGAGTCGTTGAGAAAGCCATACGGGTTAAGCCAGACAGGTTCAGGGCAGTTGGTTTGCTTTCTTTTTGATACAAATCAATGATGATGGCTGAAAGAACATTGTCAGGCAGGGCGATGGCTTCGAACTCAATCGCATAGTTCACTTGTTTTTTCAGCTGATCCATCTGAATGAACGTCGTATCGGTAGATGAAACACCCAATCTGCGCTCAATAGCCAATTCTTTTCCCCTACAGGCGATGCTGATACTTTCGGCGCTTCCTTTCATTTTGGTTACGTCTTCTTGATCCAGACCATTGTTGAATTTCTCGTGAAATGAAATCAGGGTTCCGTCGATAAGATCGGACTCAGCCTGCGGATTATCTGCCAGTAACTTGATACGCAAGGAGGATCCTGCCTGACCGGTAGAGCGGAATAGCATATCACTGCCATTGGTTGTTTTATCCGATTCTTTAACGGTAATGGTCCCGGGAGTAGCACCGTCGAGGCTTTCCACAAGGATGGCTTCGCCACTGGGAATATATTGTGAAATCGGGCTGGCAGCCGACGTAACATCATACGTGCCGGTACCGCTGTTGTAACTAACGGTTACATAACCGCCCAATCCATAGGTTCCCCCCAATTGGGGATCCCAGATGTAAAAACTGTTTTTGACGTTGTTGCGCGTAAGTGTTGCGAAATTAATCGCCGAGGGATATGGATTACCCAATACAGAAAATCCGCTAGCATTTACGGCTGTTTGTTGATTGCCCGTTTTAACCTCTCCTTTGATACGAAGCGTGGTTGAGGTAGTTGGCGCTGCTGCACCCAGTAA
>JBJTXG010000173.1:0-7866 GCA_046082125.1 Ferruginibacter sp.
CCTCCGCCGCGTAGCCGGTCAGGTTGGACACCGAATTTCCACAAGACAGCATCGGCAAAATCATCAAAGGCCCAACCGGCACATCGGTGCAGCTAGTTGTATTACGCAATGGCAAGCGGCTATCCCTCACCGCTACTCGGGAAGATGTATCCGTCAATAGCGTCGATGTTTTTTACATGGTAAACGAAACCATAGGGTACATCGCCATCTCAGAATTCACCAACCATACCTATCGAAATTTCATGCTGGCTCTGACCGATCTGCAAAAAAAAGGCATGAAATCGCTCATACTCGACCTACGGGGAAACAGTGGTGGCATTCTCGATGAAGCCATCGATATTGCGGATGAATTTATTGCCGGCGACCGACTTATTACCTATACCGAGGGCCGTAAAAGTCCACGGAAGGAATACCGATGCAAACGGCCCGGACTGTTTGAAAGCGGAAAACTGACGGTTTTGTGTGATGATGGTTCAGCCAGCGCCAGTGAAGTCATTTTGGGCGCATTGCAAGACTGGAAGCGAGCGACCATCGTTGGCGGCAACAGCTTTGGCAAAGGCTTGGTTCAGGAACAATACGAGTTAACAAACGGCGGGGGTGTTCGATTAACAATTGCCCGTTACTTTACTCCGAAAGGAAGAAGTATTCAACGACCTTACCAGCACAAATCCATCGAAGAATACTATGCACAAGAAAACACAGTAGATACCGCATCGACGAAAAAAAGCTCCACCCTTTTTGGCATACAACCAGACATTGCTGTTTCATCAGCCTCCAATGATTCGTACGGTAACACGCTGGTGTTCTACCCAACCTTGCCAAGTCACCTTTCACATTTTGCCCTGCGTTGGACCATAGCACATCCTGATTTAAAAAACACCTACCCTTCATCTGCTGCTTTTTTATCCCGGTTCAAAATAACCAACGAAATCTGGTCGTCACTGATGACTTTTCTAGTTGGAAGAACGCCTCTCACCAGCCAGCATTATGACGAAGAGCGAAACGAGATTGAACACCAATTGAAAGTCTATTTTGCATTACACTTGTGGCAAGAGTTGGGTCAACGTATGGTCTTGAATGCGACTGATCCCGTTTTTCCAAAAGCGCTTGAGGCATTCAACTGATCAGTTGGTCTTATTGGCTCCTTTTTTCAATATATAATAAACCGGAAAGGCGGTGAAAATCAGCAGAAGCCCCAACATCGCTTCGTAGGGTTTTTCTAAGATTGAATACCCGACCAGAAACAAACTAAAGAGTATGAAAACCAGCGGCACCAACGGATAACCGGTATAGCGAAAATCCATATGCCTTTTTTTTCGATGCAAAAACACCCCGGCAGCCATCAGGGCATAAAATAAAAAACCGGCGAACACGATCATATCGGTCAACATATCAAAGGAACCTACAAAAACCAACAGACAGCTCATTCCCATCCCGTAAAGCAACGCCGTTCTTGGTGTGCCGGTTTTAGCATGCACGTTTCCGGTGTTCGGAAAAAACAACCCATCGGTTCCCATCTTATAATACATTCTGGAATAGGTAATGATATTTCCATTCAACGATCCCAGCGCGCTCAATAAAATGATTACCGCAATAATCCAAGCACCAACGGCACCGAAAATCGATTCACTGATAACAGAGGCCGCAATTTGCTGATCACTTATTTGAGCAAGCACCGATGGCGACATAACGTGTACATAGGCCCAATTCACGGCCAAGTACAAACCCATGACCAATACGATACCAAAGACCAACGCCTTTGGTAATGTACGAACCGGATCACGAATTTCGCCGGATACAAATGAAACATTCAACCAGCCATCGTATGCCCAGAAAGCACTGAGCATCATCATAAAAAAAACACTCACCCCCACATCCATGATTGAACCTGATTGACCAACTGACGAAGCGGATAATCCACCCGAAGGCGGTTCGTAAAAAAAAGCACCGACTATCAACAGCAACACCCCGGCGATTTTGATAAAGGCCAGGAAGTTGTTGAACAGGGTACTCTCACGAGCACCTAAAAAATTGAAAAGTGTCAGCAGTACAATTAATGCACAGGAAATCCCTTTTTGCCAGATAGCAGCCTGAAACACGGAATCGGGAAACAGAACGCCTACCGACGACGCAAACAAATGAGCCATTGCGGCTGCCGAGGCACTGCCAATCACAGTAAACGAGGCCCACCCAAGTATAAATGCTATCAAATCACCATACACCATTCGGATATACTCATATTGCCCGCCACTCGCATCGGTCAGGCGTGCCAGCGGGATAATCGAAAGCGCCCCAAAAACCGTAACCACACCGGCCAAACACCAGGCCAGCAAAATGGTGGATGCATCGGCACCCGTGGCCGCCATGGGTGCGATTTTTTTATATACCCCCGTGCCAATCATGGTACCAACAACCAAAAGCATGGCACTGAGCGGACCAATAACGCGTTTAAGCGTACTAGTTTTTGATGGCTGATTGGATTGACTTTCCTGCATACTCGATGAACTAAGTTAATCAATGATACCGGATACCCGTCAGCGCTTTTATGAAAATCAATTCAACCACTGGAAATGTGCTATTTCTCAATATACCTGATCGGTCATTCTTCCGTAACAAAATAATTATCTTTGAAAAAAAAAGCTATGTGGCTGAACAGCATTCTCGAAACAATTGGCGATACTCCGTTAGTTAAACTAAACAAAGTAGCGGCCGATTTACCCTGCACCGTATTGGCAAAAGTAGAATATTTTAATCCGGGCAACTCCATCAAAGACCGCATGGCGTTAAAAATGTTGGAGGTTGCCGAGCAAGAAGGAAAAATAAAACCGGGTGGAACCATTATCGAAGGAACTAGCGGTAATACGGGCATGGGATTGGCGCTGGCAGCCTGTGTGAAAGGATACAAATGCATATTCACCACTACCGATAAACAATCCAAAGAGAAAGTAGATATTCTCAAAGCCGTGGGCGCCGAAGTCATTGTTTGTCCAACCAATGTAGAGCCTGAAGACCCTAGATCCTATTATTCCGTTTCCAAGCGGCTGGCTACTGAAATTCCGAATTCATGGTATGTGAATCAATATGACAACCTCGCCAACCGTTTGGCCCATTACGAGCAAACCGGACCAGAAATCTGGGAACAAACCGAAGGGAAGGTCACGCATCTGGTTGTGGCCACGGGCACGGGTGGCACCATCATCGGTACGGGCAAATACCTCAAAGAAAAAAACCCTGATATCAAAGTCTGGGCCATCGACAGCTATGGTTCCTTGCTCACCAAATATTTCGAAACCGGTGAATTGGACATGAACGAAGTGTACCCATACATCAGCGAAGGATTTGGCGAAGATTTTGTTCCAGAAAACTACGATATGCAGTACATCGATGCCTTCGTTAAAGTGACAGACAAAGACGGGGCTGTGATGGCGCGGCGATTAGCCAAAGAAGAAGGACTCTTCATCGGATACAGTTGTGGTAGCTGCTTTCAGGGACTCGTACAGATGAAAGATCAACTCAAAAAAGATGATGTCGTGGTCTGCATCTTTCATGACCATGGCAGTCGATACGTTGGTAAAGTGTATAATGATGAGTGGATGCTTGAACGCGGGTTCTTGGATGTACGGTGCTTTAGAGACATCATCAACTCCCGGAAATCGCAAAAACTCATTGCCATTGATCCGCAAACATCCGTATCCGACGCCATTGCCCTCATGAAGAAATATGACATCGAAAACATCCCGGTTTTTGACCAAGGCCGCAATGCAGGCTCCATTTCGGAGAGTGGTTTGTTCAACCAAATCCTTCAAAACCCGGAAATCAAATCCCGTCCGGTTGCCGACATCCTCGAGAAACCATATCCGGAGGTTGCTTTTCACACGCCCGTAGAGCAACTCGGTCAATATATTCACAAAGACAATGGAGCAGTACTGAGCAAAGACGACAGCGGCCTGTATCAGATTGTAACCAAATATGATATCTTACAGGGCCTCTCTAAATAATCAATTTATGTTTTAAATACTGACTACCATTTAGTTAGAAGGATTTCCTGTTATTTTTATCACATTACGATCGTGCATGTCGAAACCTTTTATCGAAGATCTACATCGTAATCTTACGGCAAATAAGGCTTCTTTTCCGTAAATACCTGCCCTCCAAAAACGGGCAATATTGCGCTTGTTTTACCCTTCCAGTCTTCGCATCTTTGTATTGTTGATGAGCGACAATAGCCGACTTCAACCATCCTATCCAAAACCAACGAACATCCAATATCCAACGTATAAACCCAAATCCAGTATCAAGCAGCTTTACTGCTTAAAAACCAACCAATCCCTAACCCGCTTCATCCGGGCAATGATGAAGATCCAATATCCATGCAGCCACTTGTGGTAAAAACCAAGGTCCAAACCCATTAAAACCCGAGCCTGTTTACACAGGTACACTCAACAGGATTCCATTTTCGCATCATATGGCGATAAAATCCGTCCTGAAAAACCAACATTGAGTTATTCGGAAACAACTTGAACTCCCGTTTTGCGGGAGTTTTTTTATGGCATGATGGTTTAATCACGTAGAATTACGAATGGATTTTCCTATAAAAAAGGGGCGGTTTTGCGCTAGGCCATGATTCAAAATCGGCTCATCTTTGTGTCAGAAGTTGATTGAACGCAGGTTTATCCATTATCCATCCAACCAACCGTTATTTCCAGTATCCAAGCGTCCATATCCAAGAAAAGCCAATCCAATATCAGTCAGCTTCTTTTTTTAATTTCCACCCTTTTCATACAGAAAGCCCCCACCGGGGGCTTTTCTTATTTTTGTGTCATGTACATTGGGAAACCACCAATCGGTAAACCACAGCGTATTGTTTCACTGGTCCCCTCGCTCACCGAGTTGTTATACTCGATGGCCCTGGATGAGGCGGTGGTGGGCATTACCAAATTTTGCATCCATCCCGATAGCTGGTTCCGACAAAAAACACGCATCGGAGGTACGAAGAATCCCGACCTCGACCGAATCCGTGCCTTGCAACCCGACCTCATCATAGCTAACCAAGAAGAAAACAACCAGACCGATGTACTGACCTTGGCAGCATCCTTTCCGGTGTGGCTGACCAACGTGCAGGACTATTCCAGTGCGTTGGCCACGATCCAATCGTTGGGAGTATGTACCGGTCGGGAGCGGGAAGCCAAGCAGATTATTGATACCATTGAGGATGCCTGGAAACAAGTAGCCATTCCGTTTTCCAAACCCAAACGAGTCCTCTACCTCATCTGGCGAAACCCCTACATGAGTATTGGCGGAGATACATTCATTGACAGCCTACTTGAAAAAGCAGGGTTTCAGCATGTGCTCAGCGATCAAAAGCGTTACCCGGTCATCACCCCCACGGAAATTGCCGAAGCTGCACCTGAGTATGTATTTCTATCCTCAGAGCCCTACCCCTTTAAGGCTGCTCACATCGAAGAATTGCGACAACTGCTTCCAAACACCGCCATTCACCTCGTTGACGGGGAACTTTTTAGCTGGTATGGATCCCGAATGATGTACACCCCTGCTTATCTGTTGAAACAGCTATATCCGGCACTCAATGCTTTTTGAATCCGCGGACAATTCGTATTTTCGCGAAAAATTATACCAATGGCATCTATCATCGACATCCTGGGAAAAGACGCAGACCATTTATTAACGCACGAGTGCAAAACCATCACCAAAGAGCAGATTCATTTGCCTTCTCCGTCCCATGTGCATGATATTTGGCAAAATAGCAACCGCAACAATCAAACCCTTCGCAGCTTGCAAAACCTGTTCAACGGCGGTCGGTTAGCCGGAACCGGTTATTTGTCTATTCTGCCTGTCGATCAGGGAATCGAACATAGTGCCGGCGCCTCATTCTCACCCAACCCCATCTATTTTGATCCGGAGAATATCGTCAAGCTTGCCATCGAGGGTGGTTGCAATGCAGTTGCTTCTACATTTGGAGTATTAGGCATCATCAGTCGCAAATACGCTCATCAAATTCCGATGATGGTGAAAATCAATCACAATGAATTCTTAAGCTACCCTAATAAATTCGACCAGGTCATGTTTGGTCAGATTAAGTCTGCCTGGAACATGGGAGCGACTTCCGTTGGTGCCACCATCTACTGGGGAAGTGACAATAGCACCCGCCAATTGCAGGAAGTGGCCACGGCCTTCGAGATGGCACATGAACTGGGTATGGCAACCGTTCTTTGGTGTTACACCAGAAACAATGCATTCAAAGTAGATGGTGTCGATTATCATACCTCGGCAGATCTTACCGGACAAGCCAATCATTTGGGCGTTACGCTGCAGGCCGATATTATCAAACAGAAATTACCAACCAACAACGGCGGATACAATGCCACCAAACATGGCAAAACCTCTCCCCTAGTTTACAGCAAACTGACCTCCGAACACCCGATCGATCTGACGCGTTATCAGGTAGCTAACTGTTATATGGGTCGAGTTGGCCTGATCAACAGCGGTGGAGAAAGTAAAGGCGCCTCAGACCTCGCTGAATCCGTAAGTACGGCAGTCATCAACAAACGGGCCGGTGGCATGGGCCTGATCATGGGTCGTAAAGCATTCCAACGACCTATGAACGAAGGTGTAGAGCTGCTGAATGCGGTACAGGACGTGTACCTCGACAACAGCATCACGATCGCTTAACCCTAATTTATCACTGCTGGCAACCCTGCAACCATGAGCAAACCACTGGAAGATTTTGATGCGAGACTAACGGGCGATGATTTACAACCGGGCAGCGAAAGCAGCACCTGGTTCAAAAAAATCAAAAAAGGCATCACTACGTCAACAAAAGACAAAAAAGATGCGCCAGATGGCCTCTGGTCGAAATGTCCTTCCTGCAAATACACCTGCATGGTTGAAGAGTTGGAAGATAACCTGTTTGTATGTACGCAGTGTCAATACCATCATCGCATCGGCAGTGAAGAATATTTTGACATCCTCTTCGACGACAAAGCCTTCACGGAGCTATTCGCAAACATTCGATCCAAAGACTACCTTCAGTTTGTTGATTTAAAACCATATGCAAAACGCCTGGAGGAAACCTACTCCGGTACGGATATCCACGATTCGATCACGGTTGCGCATGGAAAAGTTATCGGCAATGACCTAGTCGTCGCTTGCATGGATTTTGAATTCATTGGCGGAAGTCTGGGCAGTGTCATGGGTGAAAAAATTGCAAGAGCCTGTGACTATTGCATCGAACACCGCATCCCCTTCATGATCATCAACAAAAGCGGTGGCGCCCGTATGATGGAAAGTGCGTTTTCGTTGATGCAACTGGCCAAAACCTCCGGTAAGCTCTCTCAGCTGAGCGATGCCAAAATACCATACATTTCGCTTTGTACTGACCCAACATTTGGTGGCACCACAGCCTCCTTTGCCATGCTGGGTGATATCATTTGTGCTGAACCGGATGCCTTGATTGGTTTTGCCGGCCCACGCGTGATCAAAGAGACCATTAAAAAAGATCTTCCTCCGGGTTTTCAGCGCAGCGAGTTCATACTCGAACACGGCTTTATGGATCTAATTATTCCCCGTAAGGAACTGAAACAGCGCATCGCCACCCTGCTGGAACTTTTTACTGCCTAATTTGAGAGCTTTTTATTGTAGTAAATAAACTACACATACATTTTTTTAAAAAAAATTTAAAGAAATGTTAACGCCATATCATCTAAAACAATACATTTACATCAGTTTTCATAGGGTACGGATTAAAAACGAACCGGGGTTTCTACCCTGTTTTTTTTTTTCATCAATTTTTAAACAACGATTTCCGCATTTTTAGTCCACCCTTCCAATTAAACAGGTCAACGGTTT
>JBJTXG010000174.1:0-3024 GCA_046082125.1 Ferruginibacter sp.
CGTTTTTTTATAATTACTTACCTGATTATCAGCACGTTATCTTTCAATGGCTGGGCACAGGAGCATCAGGAAGCGACAGGTTCTGCGCACACGGAAAAGTTGGACCCCGCCAAGATCATTCTTGATCATATCAAAGATGCCCATGAGTTTCATTTTTTCACCATTGAGAACCATGAGGACCCCCACCACTCCTTTCATGCGTCTATTCCACTTCCAATTATTTTAATTTCGCCTACAACCGGTTTACATGTATTTTCTTCATCCCGTTTTGGACATGAGGGTACCGATGTTTATGATGGCTTCAAGTTCAATGATCATAAAGAAATCATAGCGGTTGACGGATCGGTGGTACATGATTTTTCGCTGACCAAGAATGTGGTTCAAATGATGCTGGCCTTGTTGGTTCTTGTTTTGTTAATGACCGGTATTGCCAAAAAATACAAACAGGGCATTGGTGTACAGTCAGCGCCCAAAGGCTGGCAAAACGCTATAGAGCCCGTGATCACTTTTGTGCGCGATGATGTGGCCAAGCCAAACCTCGGTCATAAGTGGGCCAAATACCTACCGTATCTGTTGACGGTATTCTTCTTCATTCTGATCAACAATATTTTTGGTTTGATACCCGGTTCAGCGAATGTAACCGGTAATACTGCATTTACTGCCGTAATGGGTATTATCTCTGCAGTAGTCATCCTAGCCAGCACCAATGGACATTTTTGGATGCATATTCTCTGGCCTCCCGGTGTGCCTTTTTTGGTCAAACTGATTTTGATTCCGGTCGAACTGGCCGGTGTGTTGATTATCAAACCGGCGGCTTTAATCATTCGTTTGTTTGCCAACATGGTGGCGGGGCACATTATTATTTTGAGTTTCATCTCACTCATCTTCATATTTGGCGAAATGAGCAAGGTAGCTGGCTGGGGATTTTCTCCGGTGTCTATTTTGTTTACGGTCTTTATCTACTTCATTGAGATCCTGGTGGCCTTCATTCAGGCATTTATTTTCACAAACCTCACGGCAGTATTTATCGGACAGGCTTTTGAAGGGGAGCACGAACATCATGAAGCCGAAGGGCATCATGCAAATGCGTAATTATTTTTCACATATAAACCAAGTATCATGACGTTGATGACTTTGTTGGCTGAAGTTGGTTTTTCCCACATGGGTGGAGCAATCGGTGCAGGCCTTGCTGCGATCGGTGCCGGTATCGGTATCGGACAAATCGGTAAGGGTGCTGTAGAGGCGATTGCCCGTCAACCGGAAGCAACCAATGACATTCGTGCAAACATGATCCTGACTGCTGCGTTCGTTGAGGGTGTTGCCCTGTTCGCGGTTATCGCGGGATTATTGGCTGTACTGAAAGCCTAAAAAAACAAACTGCATCTGACGCACAGGGCAGAAGATGCAGTTTCATTTAAGCAAAACATTAAAATTTCGATATGGATCTCTTATTACCGCATCTCGGCTTAATTGTTTGGACCACTCTCGCTTTCCTGATTGTGTTTTTTATCCTGAAAGCGTTTGCCTGGAAACCCATTCTGAAAGGACTGTCCGATCGCGAGAACAATATTGCCGAATCCATCGCCTCCGCCGAAAAAGTAAAGCAGGAAATGGCCCAGCTGAAAAGCGATAATGAAGCCTTACTCACGGCGGCTAGGGAAGAACGGGCTGCCATGCTCAAAGAGGCCAAAGAGATGCGCGATAAAATGATCAACGAGGCAAAAGACGAAGCCAAAGGACAGGCGGCGCGTATCATGGAGGATGCCAACGCCTCTATCCAACAACAAAAAATGGCTGCCTTGACTGACATAAAAAATCAGGTAGGTCAGATGGTTGTGGAAATCAGCGAAAAAGTGTTACGAAAAGAACTGGCTAATAAAGCGGATCAGGAATCGTTTATTCGCTCGCTCGCCGATGATATCAAATTGAACTAATCTAATAACATGGCTAATCCAAGACTCGCCGGACGTTACGCAAAAAGTTTACTGGAGCTGTCGATTGAGCAAAATCAGCTCGAAACAGTATACAAAGACATGCAATATCTGCATGCGCTTTGTATATCCAATCGCGATTTTGTAGAGATGCTGAAGAGTCCGGTCATTCCTTCTGATAAAAAAGAAAAAATCCTGGAAACGGTCACGGCTTCATCTACCAGCAACCTAACGCAGCTTTTTTTAAAATTATTGATTCGTAAGACACGGGAATACAGCTTACCCGAAGTGGTTGCTGCATTCAAGGACCAATATAATTCACTCAATGGTATCCATCGCTTAAAAATAACAACAGCCGTGCCGGTTAGTCCCGATATGCATCAGGCGATTGTTGATAAAGTAAAAGCCAGCACGGGTATTCAGAAAGTAGAGCTGGAAACGGCTATCAATGATGCCCTGGTTGGTGGTTTTACCTTACAGTTGGGCGACACCTTTCTCGATGCCAGTATCCAACGTGACCTCAACGATATCCACAAACAATTCCGCGACAATCAATATGTGCATAGCATACGCTGATCCAGTTTAACAAATAATTTCCTGACAATTGGCATTCTTTTTAGAATGCCAATTTTATTTTGGACAAGTCAACGATTCATGGCACGATGAAAAGTCCACTAGAATCATATTTTTTAACCCCTCAACACATTCTTATGAAAAAGCGCCTTCTGTTCCTATTGGTATCGTCTCCGGTGGTATTATTCGCCCAGGCTTGGGACAATGATTCCTATTTGAAATGGAATGAAAAAAACTTCCGAAAGAATCCGGCGTTTAAAGCCAAGATACAAATCAATCATCCGGATTACAGGCTTTTAAATGCAGCCGTCTTTTTTATGTGTAATGAAATTCGGGTTAAAAACGGAAAGATACCAAATACGTTTTCTCCTTTACTGGAAGCGAGTGCATTTCATCACTCAAGATCCATGGTTGAGCAATCCTTTTTTAGCCATACAAACCCCCATGATGTCACTCGTAAAACGAGCACCGACCGTGGAAAAATGGCTGGCATAGAGAATCCGCATATTGCTGAAAATAT
>JBJTXG010000175.1:0-3543 GCA_046082125.1 Ferruginibacter sp.
GCCAGCACGCGAGGGGTGCTCAAACACAGTAACGCATATAATACAATCCGGATCCGCATGGCTTTTGTAAAACTTAAATGTCCGCCTTTTTTGGCAGGATTGACAGAAATCGGGCAAAAAAATAGGAGGCTCGGTGGCATCAATTAACAATTTGGTAATTTCTTTTAACAATATTTGTATAACCGAAATCATCCGGTACGTTTCTTACACGATGTCACCTGTTAAAAAAATACTGATTGCCGACGACGAAGCGGATATCGTGGAAATCATTCGCTTTAATCTGGAGGCACAAGGTTTTCAGATCGAATCGGCTTCGAATGGTGTTGAAGCCGTAGAGAAAGCCAAAAAACAACTTCCCGATCTGATCATCCTGGATATCATGATGCCGCTGATGAACGGCATGGATGCCTGTGTGGAAATACGCAATCACGAAGAACTCCGACAGGCGATGGTGATTTTCTTAACGGCAAAAAATGACGAACTGACCGAGGTGCAGGCATTGGAACTGGGTGCCGATGATTTTATATCCAAACCCATCCGTCCAAAAGTGCTGGCCACCAAAATTAATTCACTCCTACGCCGATCATCATCCGATGATTCCAGCCAAATCCTAGAATCCGCCGAATTGCGCATTAACCGGGAACGATTCACCGTGCTTGTCCGTGGTAACGAAATTATGCTCGCCAAAAAAGAATTCGAGTTACTGGCTCTACTGGCCTCAAAGCCCGGCAAAGTATTTCTGCGAAACGAAATTCTAAGCCAGATCTGGGGCACGGAGGTCATCGTTGGCGACCGGACCATTGACGTACATATCCGAAAAATCAGGCAAAAACTGGATCTGGATTGTATCACCACCGTAAAAGGGGTTGGCTACAAGTTTAACCCGGGTATCTAAGCGTTGAATCTTCCAATTACCTTTGCGGTATGTCTTCTCGAAAAAAACCGCTGACGCCCCGCTCCATTGCCCTCTTGCTGGCCGTCTCTATCAGCTTGATACTGGCTGCACTCTTGTTTTTTTTCGGTGTGGATCGACTCCATCTGATGATCATAACCGGCCTCGTTTTTGTGATGGCCGCCTGGCTCATCGAACAGGCCATTCGCTCATTGGTGCAGCACCGGATCCGGATGATCTATAAACTCATTCAAGATACCCGGGTTACCAAAAAACAAAAATTTTATCACCAGCATCTGCTTCCAGAAAAAGATCTCGAAACGGTAGAGGAAGATGTAACCCAATGGGCAGAACAACATCAGCAGGAACTGGAAACCATCCAGCAACATGAAACCTATCGCAAAGAATTTCTGCAAAATCTCGGACATGAATTGAAAACGCCCGTTTTTGCTATTCAGGGATATGTAGAAACCCTGGCAGATGGTGCGATAAATAATCCGGACGTGAATCAGCGGTTTCTTCAAAAAGCCGCTAAAAATATCGAACGCCTGTCTCGCCTGCTGGAAGACCTGGACGAAATATCGCGGTTGGAAACGGGTACGCTCTCGCTCAAAAAAGAGCCCTTTTCAATCCATCACCTCACCGAGGACGTATTGGAAACCCTTGAGGTGTTGATGCGGGAAAAAAACATTCGTACCGAAATCAGATCGGAAGTGTCGGCAGAACAACAGGTGATGGCCGATAAAGAAAAAATCAGGCAGGTACTGATTAACCTCGTTGATAACGCTATCAAATACGGAAAAAAAGATGGTAAGATTGATGTGGCTTTTTTCAGACTGGATACCGGCGAACTACTGATTGAAATCTCCGACGACGGCATGGGCATCGCCGAAGACCAGAAACACCGCATCTTTGAACGATTCTACCGAACCGATTTTGCCCGTTCCCGAAAAATCGGTGGAAGCGGTCTTGGGCTGGCCATCTGTAAACACATCATAGACGCACATGCACGCAGCATCCATGTACGAAGCATGCCGGATGTGGGCACAACCTTTGTGTTTTCATTACCCTTAGCATAAAAAAAGGGAGCGATGGTCGCTCCCTGTATTACTTGAATTCGTTGAATTATTTACTGATGACCTTGAACTCTACGCGACGATTGTTCTGACGTCCGCTGTCTGTAGCATTACTGTCGACCGGTTTGCTTTCTCCATATCCTCTTGACTGAACGCGGCTACCATCAATGCCTTTGGAGATCAGATATTCTCTGGCGGCTTTCGCACGATCTTCTGATAATTTTTGATTATCGGCAATAGCACCAATATTGTCTGTATGAGCCGACAACTCGATGACCATGTTCGGATTGGCCTTCAAAATGCGCACCACTTTATCAAGCTGCTTGAATGACTCTGCCCGAAGAATGGATTTGGCATAATCAAATAATATGGTTTTGGCTGCCAGTGACTGGCCCGGCTCTAATTCATCCAGTGAATCCAGGGCGGTTTCGTCTCCATCACCTTTATCCAAGCCCATATCCGGACTCAAATACAGGTCGCGGTGAATTTCTTTATATACCCCACCGACCGTAAGATCAAACGTATCAGACAATGGATAAAATTTATCGGCCGATGCATTCAGTCCATATTGTTTACCATAAAAAACGGTAATGCGGAATGTGCCATTCTCATTGTCGATTTGACTGTTTTCTGTTTGACCATCAAACATGGCATCGAGACTGAGTTTGGCATCAGCCATCGGATCTTTACTCTTTGCATTGATGACTTTGCCATAAATGACCAAGGCCGTTTTGGGTCGAAGATCTTCCGGCAGTTTGGTTCGGAGGATATCCGTTCCACCCAATGTCGATTGCTCAGAACTGATATATCCATATTCGCCACGGGCATCAACGGAAAAATAGGCGTCGAACTTAGCGCTATTGACCGACTTGCCCATATTCACGGGTGTCGTCCAGTTCTTCCAGGAATCATCCATACGTTTAGTCATCCAGATATCGTAACTTCCTAGTCCTCCCGGACGGTTACTTGAGTAATACAGCGTGGATCCATCCGGAGCGAGGAACGGTGATATTTCATCGTAGTCATCAAAATTCACATCGCCACCCAGTTTAACGGGCTCTCCCCAAGTATTAGTAGCAGCATCATGACGACTTACATACAGGTCGTTCAAAGAACTGTTTTTCTCCTGTGAAAAATAAAACAGCAGGGTTTTTCCATCGCTGCTCATCGTGGCACCGGAGTATCGGTCAACGGCCATTTTATCATATCCTTTGATCGTCAGTTTTTCGGGAGAACCCCAATCGTTACCTGATTTTCTACAGAGCGAGAACCCGCGTCCAACATATTTGCCGTTTTCGAAGGCACCGCGAATCAACATGTTGTTACCATCTGGCGATACCCAGAAAACCGCATTGTCTTTCATGCTGTTGATGGGAGCCGGTGCTTGTTTGGCTGCGGTCCAGGTGCCATCATCATTCAACTGGCTGAACCAGACGTCCTGAGCGGCTTTGTCGGATTTATATTGCGTGTTGGCCGGGTTGCCCTCCACGATATAATAGAGTGTTTTCCCGTCGGGCGAAATAACCGGTCTGGCTTCAAAATAAGCTGAGTTGACTTTATCGCCCAGGTTTTCAA
>JBJTXG010000176.1:0-4604 GCA_046082125.1 Ferruginibacter sp.
CAACGCCCAGCCGAATTTGTTCATGAGCCTTGCCTCACATAAACTCTATTTGTTCAACAAGAACAATATTTTTTTCAAAAGAGACAGTGTTAAAAAGAGCTTCTGACCATACGGCTTTACCTTTGCGCCCATAAAAATTGAGCAAGATGAATCCGTATAGGCACACCCTCCAGTCCGAAATAGAACAATACCGAAAGCAGATTGTAATGCATCCGGTGTATCATCAGATCGAGGATCTGGATGATTTGCATGTATTCATGAAATACCACGTGTATGCAGTCTGGGATTTTATGTCCTTGCTGAAAGCGTTGCAACAACACCTGACTTGTACAACTACGCCGTGGATGCCTAAAGGAAATGCGGACACCCGTTTTTTGATCAATGAAATTGTGCTGGGCGAGGAGTCGGATGTGGATGCGCAGGGTAATCGAATCAGCCATTTTGAATTATACCTCAATGCGATGCAACAGGCCGGTGCTTCGACCGAACCGATTCAGGCTTTTTTACAGTTGCTTCAATCCGGTGATTCAATCGAGGAGGCACTGGTATTGGCCCGTGTACCTTCAGCGGCGGCTTCGTTCATAACCTTCACCTTTTCGTTGATTGACGCGGGAAAACCGCATGCGCTCGCTGCAGCCTTCACCTTTGGCCGCGAAGACCTGATACCCGATATGTTTCATTCGATGGTACATGATCTCGATCAGCGCTTTCCTGATTCCATTTCGACCTTCCGGTATTACCTCGAACGACATATTGAGGTAGATGGCGATCATCATAGTCATCTCGCACTGGACATGACGGCGCAGCTCTGTGGTGACGATCCGCAGAAATGGAAAGAGGCAACCGATGTGTCGATTGCCTCTTTGCAAAAGCGCATTGAATTATGGGATGCGGTGTTTGCTGAAATCCGGGAGAACAAATCCGTGCTGGACTAACTGGTTCATCATGGGTTAACCAGCCGGTTACTTTCTGTTCCCATCCACATCCAGCTCAATGATGTCATAACCGAATGACTGTAATGTGGGCAGGATCTTCTCCTTATCGCCAACCAGCAAAATGTTTATGCGATCCGTCTGCAGCCATTTTTTGGCCAGTGCATTGATATCTTTTTTTGAAATCTTATTCAAGATCTTATTTTGTTTGTCGATGTAGTTTCCTTCCAGATTGTATTCCAGCAGCCGTGAAACAAATCCTGATTTTTGACCCGGTGTTTCATATTGCAGGGCATCACTTTGTCCGATGGCATTTTTCATAAATTCGATCTCATCATGGCGGATGCCTTGACGGTTGTATTGATTGATTTCTTTCATCACCTCGGTGAGCGCCGAATCCGTCGCGTCGGCGCGGATGCCAGAGCTGAATGTATAGCTTACACTGTATTTGTCGCCGCTGAAATTCGCGCGGGCGCCGTATGTCCATCCTTTGTCTTCACGAAGATTGAGGTTGAGTCTGGAATTGAAGTTGGCTCCCAATACATAGTTCATCAACACACACTGATAGTACTCTCCGGTTGGATCGTATTTCAGATTCAGCAATCGTCCTACCCGGAATTCAGTTTGGGCTGCTTTTGGTACATCAACCAGGTAAATCTTGGTTTTTTCGACGGTAGCCGTAACGGGAGGCACGCTGATATTTACTTTTTTATTGGGCAATTGATCCAGGAATTTCAGCTTTTGTATAGCCGTATTGGCACTCATCGTACCCACAATTACGATGCGTACATTTTGTGTGGTGAGCATCTCCTGATAACATCTTTCCACATCGGCTAATGTCATGTTCTTGATCGTGTATTCAGTACCGTTATCACTCATGCCCAGAATATGGTCGCTGCCATAATTCAGTTTTGCATATACGTTGCTGGCTATGGAGGCAGGTTGCGATTTAGTTTGCTTAAACCCTTCGATAGCTTGTTTCTGCAAACGGCTGAATGCTGAGGCGGTAAAAGAAGGATTCATGATCCGCTCTTGCAACAAGGCCAGTGTTTGATCGAGGTTTTTGGTTAGACACTGCATAGAAAACCGGATGCCATCAGTTGTGTTGAACACATTGACAGAGCTACCCAGTTTTTGTAACGCAACAGCCATTTGCTCGGCCGTGTAATTCTTGGTATCCTCGTTCAGCATGGATGCCGTGAACCCGGCTAAACCAATTTTTGAGGTATCCGCACCCTGGGCCAGATGACCACCCGGAAACGTAATGGAAATATTCACTAACGGCAGTTCATCATAGGATGCTCCTATCATCTGAATGCCGTTTGGTAGTTTTTTCTTCCAATAGGCAGGTACTTTTACAGATGGGTTTGTGCCAGGTAATGGCATTACACTCCGGTCAAAGGTATCCCTGCTTTTTTTATAGGTCAATCCGTTATAACCATAGTTGGGTGCCACATAGCCAGTGGTGTCTACGGAGTAATTGTCAGGGCGAGCGGGACCGAACTTGTCGTTTTTGGTCAGCACACTCAATGTAACCGAGCCTTTTCCTTTGATATAAGTTTCATAAACACGCTGGACATCTTCTTTTGTTACAGAACGATACAATCGTAGCATGTTACCGATCTGATTGGGGTTTCCGGTGAATGTTTGAAAAGCGGCCAATTGTGTCACTTTTCCGGATACACTCTGCAGGCCATTGATATACTGAGACTCGATACTTCCTTTGAATTTTTCGATGTCTTCATCAGTAACGCCCCGTTGTTCAAACTGAAGCATGGCTTCCTGAAACAAGGTATCCAATGATCCTAATGACTTTCCGGGCAAGGGCATCATTTGGAAACTGAACTCGCCGGCCAGTTCCGACAGACGGCTGAAGGAACTGGCTTGCAATACCTTTTGTGTTTTTACCAGCTGCTGATACAACACCGATGTTTTTCCTTGTCCGAGAATTTGCGAAAGACAAGCAAGCGCTGCCATATCTTTATGATAATTGGGAACCGTAGGGAATGTTTTAGACAACATCGTAATTTTCGCATAGTTGTCGGTATAGGACACATAACGGTCTTGAGTAATCGAAACCGGAGCTAAGATGGTTTTCGATACAGCCGGTCCGCGTTTGATACTTCCGAAATATCGCTCAACCCAATGCAGGGTTTTTACGGGATCCAAATCACCGCCTATCGTAATGGTGGCATTGTTGGGGCCATACCAGCGAAGGAAGAAGTTTTTTAGATCCTGTACGTTTACCCGGTTCAAATCTTCCACGTATCCAATGGTGAGCCAGCTATATGGATGGCCATAGGGGTACAAATGTTTACTGGTTGTCTCGCCGGCTAATCCATAAGGACGGTTGTCGTAGTTCTGACCACGTTCATTTTTTACCGTACTTCGCTGGATCTCGAATTTTTTCTGCGTAACAGCGTCGAGGAAAAAGCCCATGCGATCGGCTTCCAGCCAGAGCATTTTCTCCAGTTGATTGCTGGGAACGGTCTCGTAGTAGTTTGTACGATCCAGGTTTGTACTTCCATTCAGTGTACCACCGGCTTCGGTGATTATTTTAAAATGTTGTTCATCGCCAACATGATCACTTCCTTGAAATTGCATGTGTTCAAAGAAATGCGCAAAACCGCTTTTACCGATTTCTTCGCGAGCACTTCCCACATGATAGGTCACATCTACATGCACAACCGGATCGCTGTGATCTTCGTGCAGAATCACCGTAAGTCCGTTAGACAATACATGTTTTTCATACGGGATGACCAGCTCATTCCCTTTGCGTTTTACGGTTTCGATGCGCTTGGTTTGTGCAAACACCATAGCAGCAGTAATCAACAGCAATACCGAAAAAAAGATCTTATGCATAGTAATAGATTTGAAGCAGCAAAAGTAAGCAGAAACACCCCGTTGGGTATAAAAAAAGCCGGAGATCAGATCTCCGGCCAGATAATAAAAGGGATCCTTTAATCTCTGCTGGCAAATTTGGATAGCAGTCGTAGTATTTCCAGATACAGCCAAACAAACGTGACCATCAGACCAAAAGCGCCATACCATTCCATATACTTGGGCGCGCCCATCTGGCTGCCCTGTTCAATCATATCAAAATCCAAAATCAGGTTCAACGCGGCAATGGCCACCACGAACAGTGAGAAGCCAATACCCAGCATACTGCCTTCATGCAAGAAGGCAGGTCCACTAACACCAAATATCGACAAAATCCAAACAATGAAATAAAAGATAGCAATACCCGCCGTAGCGGTGAATACAACCGCTTTGAATTTTTGAGTTGCCTGGATAATCCGGAATGAGAATAAAAGATACATCGCAATGCCTACGCCAAAGGTTAGGCCAACAGCATTCATAACCAGATTGGGAGCGATATCTTCGAATACATTATTATACATCGCGGAGATGGCTCCTACAAACAAACCTTCCAGCAGCGCATACACCGGGGCCAGAAAGGGAGACCATTCTTTTTTAAACATAATAATGATGGCAACAACCAAACCTCCGATGGCTCCACCCCAGATCATCAGGTTGATGGAGGATCCGTAGTTCATGACTTCCTTCCAGGCATAGAATGCCGTGCCCATGAGAAGAATGAACAGAAAAGCGAATTTTTGCAAACTGCCAGCCACAGTCATGGTGTTGCCTTCGTGCATGGAAGCAATGGGG
>JBJTXG010000177.1:0-10702 GCA_046082125.1 Ferruginibacter sp.
TTTAACCCCCATGTAGCCGCAAGCGCCAATGATGATTGCAAAAAATCCTTCCGGTCCATATTCAACAGTGTGTACAAATTACGTTTATTTCCGTGTCTTTCCGGTATTTTTGCGGGGTCATTTTCATGAAATCATCATGCAATCTCCGAAACGATACCTGATAACGGCTGCGCTCCCCTATGCCAATGGCCCCAAACACCTTGGGCATCTGGCCGGGGCCTATTTACCGGCTGACATTTATGTACGATACCTCCGCGCCTGCCATCGGGATGTTGTCTTTGTGTGCGGCAGCGATGAACACGGAGCAGCCATTACCATGCAGGCTATCAAAGAAAATACCACA
Source organism: Ferruginibacter sp. (assembly GCA_046082125.1). GTDB lineage: Bacteria > Bacteroidota > Bacteroidia > Chitinophagales > Chitinophagaceae > Ferruginibacter. Next base: position 344 of record JBJTXG010000177.1, read on the forward strand.
CCAAAGGCCATCGTGGACAAATACCATGCTTTATTGGCATCCAATATGCAGGACCTTGGTATCTCATTTGATATCTACCATCGCACCAGCGAACCCTTGCACCATGAAACCGTTCAGGCCTTTTTTACCAAACTACTCGAACAAGGTGACCTGACTACCCGCGAATCAGAACAGTTTTTTGATGAACAGGCCCAGGCGTTTCTGGCTGACCGGTATATCAGCGGCACCTGTCCGATTTGTCAATATGAAAAAGCGTTTGGCGATCAGTGTGAAAAATGCGGCACCTCGTTAAGTCCGGAACAACTGATCAGTCCCAAAAGCACCCTCACCGGCACTACGCCCGGAAAACGAAAAACAACCCATTGGTATCTGCCGCTGGATCGACATGAAGCGTTTCTACGGAAATGGATACTCGAAGGACATGCTGGCGACTGGAAAGCCAATGTGCTCGGGCAGTGCAAAAGCTGGATCGATGCCGGCCTGCAACCCCGAGCAATTACTCGCGATCTGGACTGGGGTGTACCGGTACCTCTGTCGGAAGCGACCGGTAAAGTATTGTACGTATGGTTCGATGCACCCATCGGTTACATCAGCGCCACAAAACAATGGGCCATTGAAAAAGGTAAAGACTGGCGACCCTACTGGGAAGATAAAGACACCAAACTCGTTCATTTCATCGGCAAGGATAATATTGTATTTCATTGCATCATTTTTCCGGTGATGCTTCAACTACACGGAAATATTTTGCCGGACAATGTGCCCTCTAACGAGTTCATGAATCTGGAAGGCGATAAAATGAGTACCAGTCGCGGATGGAGTATTGAAATGGAGGATTTTATCAGGGATTTAGTTCGTCCGGAAAACGGCGGCGACATGATGGTGGATGCTTTACGCTATTACCTCACCTCGATCGCTCCGGAAACAAAAGACAGTGAATTTACCTGGAAAGGATTTCAGGATGCCCTCAATAGTGAGCTGGTTGCTGTTTTGGGAAACTTCCTCAACCGCAGCTTTGTACTCATGCATAAGCTCTGCCAGGGCAAAGTGCCCGTGTTGCATCCTTCGTGGATAGACACGAAAGATCAATCGTTGATTGATACCATTGCCAAACACCCCGCACACGTGCAAGCGCTGATTGAGCAGTATCGCTTTCGCGATGCATTGACCGAAGTAATGAATCTGGCGCGGGCGGGCAATAAATACATGCAAGAAAAAGAACCCTGGATTCTTGCTAAACAAACCAACGAGGCGGGAATCATTTTACCGGAAGCCCAACAAAAAATTGACAATGCGCTGCATCTCTGTTTGCAGCTCAGTGCCAACCTGGCTATTCTGTTGCATCCATTCTTGCCGCACACAGCCAAAAAAATGTGCCATATGATGAAAGTGGTACACCCTATGCTCGACTGGAAAAATGCCGGTCGCATCGACCTGCTGAAAACCGGCTACTCCCTCCGCGCGCCGGAATTACTGTTCCGTAAAATGGAGGATGATGAAGTGACCGCCCAGATGGAAAAGCTAACGCAAAAAAGCAAACAATCAATGGATCAACAAGCACCGATTAGTAACCCATCCGTAGATAATACCAACCCAATAGCGAAACCGGTTATTTCGTTTGATGATTTTGCTAAAGTAGATTTACGGACAGGCACTATCATCGCCGCCGAAAAAGTAAAAAAAGCCGATAAGTTGCTGCAACTGCAAATAGACCTAGGTACAGAAACCCGTACCATAGTGAGTGGCATTGCACAGCATTATGAACCCAATGCGATCATTGGCCAACAGGTAGTAGTAGTAACCAACCTGGCCCCTCGAAATATGCGGGGTATTGAAAGCAATGGTATGGTGCTAATGGCCGAAGATCAAAACGGCCGATTGCAATTTGTGCACAGCGATGCACCCAATGGTTCCGAGGTTCGGTAATTTTTAGAAGTCATTTGTTTTATCCCTCAATCAAAGTACCTTCGGATGCATAATCCGGAAGTATGACCAATCGCATTATCAGACACATCGCCGTGCTGGGCAGTGGCGTCATGGGAAGCCGCATTGCACTGCACCTAGCCGGTGCCGGTTTTGAGGTGCTATTGCTCGATCGCATGACACCCGGAACAGAAAATGAAAGTGCTGTTTCCGTTCGAAATCAGTTGGTCCAACAAGCCCTCGATACCGCTGTAAAATCAAAGCCATCCCCGGCTTATCATGCAGGCATTCGCCAACGGATACAGGTCGGTAATTTCATTGATGACCTACATAAAATCAATACCTGCGACTGGATCATAGAAGTAGTGATCGAACGCCTCGATGTCAAACAAGCGTTGTTAACCAACGTGGAGCAATACCGGAAACCCGGAACACTGATTACGACGAATACATCGGGCATTCCTATTCAGCTGATTGCTGACGGACGATCGGACGATTTTAAAAGACATTTTTGCGGAACCCATTTTTTCAACCCGCCCCGATACCTTCGACTGCTTGAAATTATTCCAGGACCTGACACCGATCCGTCCGTCATTGATTTCTTGTTGCATTTCGGCGACCTGCATCTGGGTAAAACAACCGTGCTTTGTAAAGACACCCCGGCATTTATCGCCAATCGGGTAGGTGTGTTTTCCATCATGACTATTTTCAGGTTGATGGAATCCTTGTCGCTGAGTATTGATGATATCGACGTGCTCACTGGCCCATTGATCGGAAGACCCAAATCGGCTACATTCCGAACAGCAGATGTGGTGGGTGTCGACACCCTGGTTAAGGTGGCCGCCGGTGTTTATGAACATTGTCCGGATGATGAAGCACGCGCCGTTTTTCAGATTCCTAGCTGGCTCGAAAAGATGGTGAAAGAGCAACGCCTTGGCGATAAAACCAAGCAGGGATTTTTCAAAAAAACCACCGGACCGGATGGCAGCAAACAAATTCAAACCATTCAGCTGGATACCCTGGCCTATGGTGAACGACGCAAAACATCCTTCGCATCCGTTGGCTCCGCCAAACCGCTCGAACAACTTCATGAACGGATCAAGTTGCTGTTTCATGCCCAAGATAAGGCCGGCGCTTTTTATCAGCAATTTCACACGGCCTTATTGGCCTATGTGGCTAACCGTATACCTGAAATTGCCGACCAACCCTATCGCATAGACGATGCCCTCAAAGCCGGCTTCGGCTGGGAAATTGGCGCTTTTGAAACCTGGGATTTACTCGGATTTGAATATATACTGTCTTTACTTGAAAAAAACAACTACTCCCTACCCGCTTGGTTACAGCATATGAAAACTAGCGGCTTTACGTCTTTTTATAAAAACATCAACGGACAACAATATAGCTATGATCCGGTTGCCGGCGATTATCGTCCGTTGCCCGGCGGTCAGGCCTTCCTGGTCATGAAGCGATTTGAAAACCAAACCATCTGGAAAAATGCCGCATGTCGGATTTATCATCTGGGGGATGAGGTGCTCGGGCTGGAATGGAACACCAAAATGGGCAGCATCGGCGGCGATGTGCTCAGCGGTATTCAAAAAGGCATTCAAACAGCGGAAGAAAAATACAAAGGATTGGTTATTGCCAATGCCGGCAATCAATTCAGTGCCGGTGCTAATGTAGGCCTGATTTTCATGCTGGCGCTGGAACAAGACTTCGACGAGTTGGATATGGCCATTCGCCTGTTTCAGCAAACCATGATGCGTGTACGCTACTCGGGCATACCCGTGGTGGTGGCGCCTCATGGTCTGACGTTGGGTGGTGCTTGTGAACTTTGTTTACATGCCGATGCCGTTGTTGCGGCCGCCGAAACTTATATCGGTTTGGTAGAAGTGGGAGTTGGATTGATTCCAGGTGGCGGTGGCACCAAAGAAATGGTGAAACGGGCGGCATCCGACATACATGCCGGAGAACCGGAAACCATCCCGTTAAAAAACCGATTCCTGCAAATAGCAACTGCCAATGTAGCAACCTCCGCTCATGAAGCCTTTAACATGGGCTTGTTACGGGAAGGTCGAGATCTGATTTCGTTGAATGTCGATCGGCGGATTGCCCTTGCTAAACAACGCGTAATGGATCTTTACGAAGATGGATACGTTCAACCGGTCAGCACTCCGATTCAGGTGCTTGGTCAACACGGACTGGGAGCCATGCATGCCGGTATACACGGGATGTGGCGCGCCGGATATGCCACCGAGCATGATGTGACCATTGCCCGTAAGTTAGCCTACGTCATGTGCGGTGGCGACCTGAGTCAACCAACAGCCGTATCGGAACAGTACCTGCTGGACCTGGAACGAACCGCTTTCTTGCAATTATGCGGTGAACGAAAAACGCTGGAACGCATCCAGTCTGTTCTAAAAACCGGAAAACCCCTTCGCAATTAATGAATATGATTATTCCTCCGTTTCTCCAAAAAGGCGACTGGATCGGCCTTACTTGTCCGGCCAGCTACCTCGACCCTAAACGTTCGAAAAAATGCATTCAAACCCTTCAGGAATGGGGCTTACAGGTGATGGCAGGTAAAACCTTGCAATCAACATCTCCTACTTATTTCAGCGGCACCGATGAGGAACGAGCTGATGAGTTACAAGCCATGCTCGATGATTCGTCGATACGGGCGATTTTATTTGGACGGGGCGGATATGGCTGCAGCCGCATCATCGACCGGCTGGATTTCAGTCGATTCAAAAAACATCCCAAATGGCTGATCGGATTCAGTGATGTTACGGCCTTTCATTGCCACCTCAACCGACGGCTAGGCATAGCCAGTGTACACGCATCGATGGCCTGGGCTTTTGACCCTCGTTCAGGTTCTGATCCGGACAACATCCTCGACATCAAAAAAATACTCTTTGGAAAAACTGTAACGATTCAATCGCCGACCCATCCGCTGAATAAAAAGGGACAGGTTACTGGTGAGATCATTGGCGGCAATCTGTCGTTATTGATTCATTGCCTGCGCAGCCGGTCCGAACCGATTTTCGACAATAAAATCCTGTTTATTGAAGATGTGGGTGAATACCTATATGGCGTCGACCGAATGATGGTACAACTCCAGCGAAGCGGCATTCTTTCTCGAATCAGCGGATTGATTTTTGGCGGATTCACCGACGGAAAAGACACCGAACGGCCGTTTGGAAAAATGATCGATGAGCTGCTATACGATCATGTATGCGATCTGAATATCCCCGTTTGCTTTGATTTTCCGGTCAGTCATGGACCGAAAAATCGGGGCATTTTGTGTGGCGAAATCTATGACTTAACGGTTAGGGCTAGTGGCGCAAAACTCAAGCCTGCAAAAAAGAATCAGTAACCGGACTCTTCATCAGGCCTCCAGGTTCTGGTCAGCTTCAATGTAGATACCGGAGCCACCACCAGCGGGAACTTCTCTACCGCTACATTACTTTGCTCCAGTCCAAAACTTCGCTCTTCGCTCACACTTAACTCTTTCAAGACGAAATAAAGTTTCATGATGAGTGTTTCCATAAATGGAAGTTCATTGTCGAGACTCAGAAACTTCTCCATGACCACAAATTGAAAATCACCCACCATGTTGTTTTTTTGCTGACTTTCATAGCGACTGGTGATATTAACCTCCCGATTGGCTACCAGATCTTCCACTACTTTTTTAAACATCAGGTTGAGGCGTGGTTGCATCCGGAAGCCCAGTTTGAATTCAACCCGAATGATATCATTGGGGATGATATGCTTCACCGAATACTCGCAGGTATAGGGATCATCTACCGTATTTACGTGAATAAACCAGTAAATATCGGCCCTCTTGGGCTTACCATGTAAAATGCTATAAATGATTTTATGCTCAATCTCTACCGAGTTATTGGCACTAGTGAGGTAAACCAAGTGCGTTGCATGTTTGGGAACGGTATTATCGTTACTCAGCTCCTCAATTTTTGGAATGTACTCTTCGAGTCGTACAAATTCAACATATCGGTTTTTGATTTTCCGGGCGCGGAACCAAATGTACATGACGACAAACAGGGTACCTCCGATAATCAGGGTGATGTAACCGCCGTGAATAAACTTATCCATCAGCGCAATCAGGAATGAACATTCTATAATGAGGTAAAACCCAAGAAATATCTAGATCAGAATCGGTTGAACCCGATGGAGAACGAGAAAGTTGGCAAAAAGTATGGTGGTCATAGCCATGGTGGTGATGATGGCCAAACCATAGGCTGCCTCCATTTTACTACTCTCCTGAAAATACAGTACAACACCCACACAGCCTGCATACAACAGGTAATTGATACCGGGTATATAAATTTGACCTTTCGCCTCGGTAGGATATTTCACACGCATTTTAGGCCATAGATTCAGGCGCAAGGCTTCACTGATTAGCGTGAAGGAACCGGAAACCATGGCTTGGCTGGCAATGATAGCCGCAGAGGTAGCAATGATTACACCCGGCACGATAAACCATTGCGGCATGAGGTCGTAAAACGCATTGATGCCAAATTGTTTGATAGCGGCACTGTCAAGTAACTGACCACTGTGGTGTTTCAATAAACTCGCACCTTGTCCAAAATAGTTAATCAACAAACAAGACTTGACGAGGATCCAGGAAATCCGGATATTTCCGCGACCACAATGTCCCAGATCACTATACAAAGCCTCTGCACCGGTTGTACAAAGAAATACGGCACCAAGAATCCAGAATCCTTCTTCGTAATGTATCAAGAAGTGAAATCCGTGATATGGGTTGAAAGCACGAAACACGGAGAAGTCGTCTGATATATGCACAATACCTAGAACAGCCAGCATCAGAAACCAACAGCTCATCACCGGTCCAAAAAACTTCCCTATCGAAGACGTGCCAAATTGTTGAGCCAGAAAAAAGAGCGAGATAATAAACAGCACCACATAGACAATGGTACTCTGATGCATGCTCTGAAAGGCAGGCAATGCTTGCAAACCCTCTACCGCCGATGTGATTGAAATGGGAGGGGTGATAATACCATCAGCCAATAGTGCCGCACCACCAATCATAGCCGGGAAGACCAGCAATTTTTTTCGGCGCCTGACTAGGGCGAACAAAGCAAATATGCCACCCTCCCCTTTGTTATCTGCACGGAGCACCAGAATTACGTATTTGATGGTCGTTTGCAGGGTGATGGTCCAAAAGATCAGCGACAAACAACCTACGATCAACTCTTCGGAAATGACCCGTCCTTTGATGATTGAATTAAAAACGTATAATGGTGATGTGCCAATGTCACCGTAGATGATACCAAGGGCCACCAGGAGTCCGGCGGCGGTTACCTTGTTGATGTTATGATTTGCCACAGAAAGGGATTTCGTAGGTGGGAGTCAGCACTGCGTGTACAAATGTAGATTGAAATTTTATTTAAAAAAAAATGAAAAATAAAAACCCCGACCAAAAGGCCGGGGCTTTACAAACATAACTCACAAACACTACAGTTGCCGATTCAGTTAGTCTGGTTTCTTACCCTCGAGAAACGTGTTGAGCGTACTGATATCGACTTGATTATTCTCTGCCGGTTTTACCCGGTAATGACTGTAGAAACTCTCCACATCAGCAATCTGAACCTGTGCTTCGGCATTGCGGCGCATGTAGGCCGGTACGGTGTCAAATTCGCTATTAGGATCGCTGGTATTTACATTAAAAGACAGCTGACGCAATTTGGCGATACGTTCAGCAGCCCGACGCCGTAGCGCTTCATCGGAATCATCCCGGATCGCATCCATGCGGATGGCGGGTTCCTCGCTTTTTTCGCGGGTTATTTGCGCAAGCGTATCCTCGTTGGGTTCCTCATTCACTTCGAATTGAAACACCGGTTCGGGTGTCACCGTCACGGGTGGTTCGATAGTAATATCGGAAACAGTAGCCCGCTCTGTTTCCTGTAATGGTTCCGCAACAGGCTCCTCTGCATAGATATTCTGCGGTTTGCTGAGATATCCAGCTGAAACAGGTGCCAACTTTTCATCTTCATCCAACGTGGGTGACAATTCCATGTTGGTAACCGGTTGTACTGCTTCTTGCTCATCAAAGAACAAATTGACCGCGGGTATCTGATCCATTGGCCCAGATATTTCAAAAAATACAGGTGGTTCGTCCGACAGGTCGGTATGGGATTCCGACAACAACGTAACACTCGGTTCGGATGGCTCATCAACCGTCACTTCACGTGGTGTGGTCAGGTCGAACGTTGTTTCCGGGTTGGTGGACGACTCGATCGTCAGTTCAGTTGACGTATTGTCCGTTGGTGCCGGACTATTTTCCGTTTCGAGAACAAGCGACCACACTTCGGGCGCGGCTTCGTCGGAATTTTTTTCTTCGAACTCGGCAATAGTAGTAGTTTCGGTACTTTCGGCTACCGTTTCCGTTTGAAGTTCCCGGGTTACCGGAACAACGACGGGATCTGGGCGTGGGCTTTCCAATTCCAACACCACTTTTTCAGCAATTTCTTTTTGTTTTTCGACTTCTGATTTATCAAATGGATCACGGTGTTCAAATCCGGTGGCAATCAATGTAATGCCGATATTCTCTCCAAGTGTATCATCGTACCCGATACCCATGATCACATCCGTATCTTCTCCGGTTTGAGCGATCAGGTGACTTTGTATAATATCCACTTCGTCCATAGTGAATTCATGCTCACCTTTGGAGCTGTTGATGTTGATAAGAATCCACTTGGCACCCCGAATGTCGTTATCGTTCAGCAATGGCGACGTCAGTGCATTTTCAATAGCTTCTTGAGCCCTGTTGATTCCAGAGGCACGGGCGCTACCTAAGATGGCAACCCCACCATCACGCATAACCGTACATACATCGGCGAAATCAACATTAATTTGACCGGTGTAATTAATAACATCAGTGATGCATTTAGCGGCTGTGGCCAATACATTATCGGCCCGATTGAACGCTTCGTTCAATTTCAGTGAGCCAAATTGTTGCCGTAATTTATCATTACTGATGACGAGCAGGGTATCTACATGCTCTTTCAACTGGCGAATGCCTTCCTGGGCTTGGGCCAATCTTTTTTTACCTTCATAAGCAAACGGTGTGGTAACAATTCCCACCGTTAGGATATTCAACTGCTTACAGATACGTGCGATAATCGGTGCGCCTCCGGTTCCAGTGCCACCGCCCATACCAGCCGTTATAAAAGCCATCTTGGTATTGACCTCAAGAATTTTTTTGATCTCTTCTAAACTTTCTTCGGTTGCCTGACGGCCAATATTCGGATTTGCTCCGGCACCCAGTCCTTGTGTCAGATGCGGCCCCAGTTGAATTCTGTTTGGAACCTGGCTCAGTGTCAATGCCTGTGCATCGGTGTTGCAGATGATGAAGTCAACGCCCTCTATTTTTTGATCGAGCATGTGATTAACGGCATTGCCGCCTCCACCGCCTACTCCAATCACCTTGATGATGGAGGACTGCTCTTTTGGTAAATCGAAATGAATCATTGTGTTTGGTTTGTGGGTTAGTGTTATGTTGATTCTGTGTTTATTTATTTGTCTAATTTATCGAGCGGAGTATCTTCTTCCTCCTTAAAAATATCGAGCATGTTGGTTTTCATTCTATTGAGAAACGCTTCCAACGGTTGCCGAAAACCAGGTCGTTTCGGTGATTCCGTGTTTGGCTTCTCTGTTTCGAATTCGTACTGATCCGGCTCGGTCGTTTTTTCAAAAGTTTGTGTACCCTCTTCCGGTGTTGTTTCAACGATGGGAGAAAAAACGGGACTCAATTCTATGGTATCTTGCTTTTCATCATCAAAAACCAGTGTGTTACCTGTTGTTTTGCGAACATTTTCGATATCCTTATATCCTTTCAGAATCAATCCGATACAGGTACTGTACATCGGTTTCTCGAGCTCTTCATGATGGTCTCCGGCCAAGTGTTCATTGGGGAATCCAATTCGGGCACTGAGTCCGGTCATATACTCGGTGAGTTGAAGCAAGTGTTTCAATTGCGAACCGCCACCGGTCAGGATAATGCCGCCATTTAATGAACGGGCATCCAAGCCGGCTTGTTTCAGATGGTATGAGACAAAATCCATGATTTCACTCATGCGTGCCTGAATAATTTTAGAAAGATTCTTGACAGATATCTCTTTGGGTTGCATTCCGCGCAAACCCGGAATGGTAATAAACGTATTGGCTTTGGCCTCGTCACTGAGTGCACTGCCAAACTGGACTTTCATCGCTTCGGCATGGGTACGCAATACCCCCAGCCCAACTTTAATATCATTGGTGATATTTTCTCCGCCAAATGGAATGACAGCCGTGTATTTGAGAATCCCCTCCGTAAAGATGGCCAAATCGGTGGTTCCGCCACCAATATCAACAATAGCCACACCGGCTTCCAGGTCCTGATCACTCATTACGGCCGCTGCT
>JBJTXG010000178.1:0-3677 GCA_046082125.1 Ferruginibacter sp.
GTGAAAACCTCCAATTTTAAACTAGCGTTCCGGGGCACTGCACCCGATACATAGCCGTTTTGGTTGGTCCAGCCGAGTCCAAAATTAGCCGGGTTCGAAACGACCGACACTTTTACCAGCACATTGGGAATGGGAATCAGATCGCCATCAACCACGGTACAGTTGAATTGTACAAAATTACCGGGCACATCGCAGTTCCAGAATGAAAAATGGCTGACCTCACCAACATACGTGTTACCGATTTTCGTAGCGCTTCCTTCTTCTTTCCATAAACCGATGGTTTCATCAAAATACCACAGCGGAATGGTAGCTGGTGCCGAGCCTTGCAGAGAGGTTGGCAATGGGAATCGGAGGGTGGCTTTGATACCGGGAGCCAGTTGCAGCAGTTGACCGCTGCTACCTCGCATTTCAACGGCAACCATACCATAGGTTTCCAGTCGTTGGATGGCCCCGGCCTGATTAATACCCCGCAGATCGCCGGGCATTGTATGGCTGAGATCCGAAGCCGTTGGGTTCAACCAGTGCATTGAAACCGTTACGGTGCCTGCATAAGGGGCAAGCGTAGACGCATTGATAATCGCGTTGGCCGGAAACGTAACTTGCATATTGTTCGGAAGCGTGACCGATCCACCCGCGCTGCCGCTGAAGGTGCCGGCCGACGACTTCGGTAATAATTTCAAACGGAAAAACGCACTGGATCCTTCACTGGCAATGAATGTTTTGATGCCGGGGAAATAACCGGGTTTGTTCACAGAGACCATGGCGGCATTTTTCACAACGCTGGTGCTGTTGAAACTGAAATAGCCGTATTCATCAGTGGTTGTTTGTGCGGATCCGAATTGCACGATGGCCCCTTCGACCGGTGCATTGGTTTCATTGGTTACAAAACCCGAAACGGATGCATTCACACGGGTTGTTAAGTCGGCTGTTGGCAGCGATGGCTCGTCGGGAAATTCATTCAGTTCTTTCTGACAGGAAACCATCCCCCACAAACCAACCATAACGAGCAATCGCCATGCGTTTTTTAATGTTCGATTTTTCATGAAATATGCATTAATGATGTTGAACAAAAGTAAGGTTATTTTTTACGTTTTAAACTTGCGAAAAAGATGATTGATATACGACGGGGAAATCCGACTGAATTGCGATCGACGTGGCGGGGTACATCCTTCCACTCCGGCTCGAGGTTAATTCGGATTACTGAAATGTAGTATGTTTATTGTCAATGGGTTATATGAAATAGGGTCTTCGGTGAGTCACCGTGTGGGTATATATAGTCCGAAGTGTCTGCATGTGTCGATGCTGGTCAAGGCACTTCTTTTGATCTATGGTCCAGCAATGGTACGTGTAGGGTCCAGATAAAATTAAAATTGTCTGTATGCGGACCGCAGTGTTTGTGTTCGTACTTGGTTCGAACCTGGTTCGTGCATGGTCCAGACAAATCAACGATTGTCTGGACCATGCAGATCCGGACGATAAATGTCCGGATTATAAAACTAAGGTGTCCGAATTTATGCAGACCGTAGCGTCTGCATTCGTGTATGGTTCGTGTATGGTTCGAACCCGGTTCGTGCAAATTATAGATAAAGTGGAAAAACCCCAAAGCGCCTGCATCCGGATTAGCCTACAGAACGGCGAGTAAGCTCCAAACTCCCATTAACCCATTCCGCATCCAATTCTACGCCGTCAAAACGCTTGTAAAAATCAATCGCCGGTTGGTTCCATTCGAGTACTTGCCAAACCATGCCATGCAAACCGCGTGTCTGATACTCGTCAATCAGTGCGTGAAATAAACCCTTGCCAATGCCTTTTCCCCGCATGGATTCAGTTACGATGATGTCTTCCAGATACATGCGTTGTCCTTTCCAAGTGCTATATCGGATATAATAGAGTGCAAATCCAACGATGGTCCATGTATGATCTGATTGAGGTACCTCCGCCACGAAAGCCCACCAAACCGGATGTTCACCAAAGCCACTTTCCATGAAATGATCCATGGATACGGTAACTTGTTCTGGGGCTCGTTCATAAATGGCTAATTCCTGAATCAGGACCATCATGGCCGGACAGTCTTCTTTTTTTGCGCGCCGTATTCGGAAAGTCATCAATTGTGGTCAATAAGGGTCAAGGTAATGCCGTAGGATCCGTCGGCCGTATAGCCACCATTACCGGGCTGGTATTCCTGGTGGAAGAATTTTCGGAACACTAATCCAATGCCTCGGGCGTATTTTTCTTCGGCGAGATTGATTTCACTGTAACTGGCGGGATCGGCCGGATTACCAATCACTTCATCGCGCTGCCGGATGGTAATGGTTGAATCGAGCGTGAAAGTACCCACTCGGGCTGGTTGATGCAGACTGTCGTAGGTATAGTTCCAGTTGTCCAAATAACGGTAAGGCGTATTCGCAGAATAGGTATCTATGTATGCATTGCCTTTCCAGGTAACGCCGAATGCGATTGGCAGTTGGAGTTTGATAAACCGCAGGTTATTTTCAATGAATTCGATGTTGGTTGGCGTAGGGATGGCCATGAAGGTAGCATCGGGCCGCCAGGGTTGGGTATTGTTTTTGCGGATATAGCGGAAAATGCGCCAGCCGGTTCGGCCCAAATTATCTGTAACCGGAGCATCGGTCTGGTATTTTACCTGATACGAAACAACGGTGTCACGCGTGCCAAAAGCAAGGTAAACCAGTGAGTCGAGTTGATAGGTCACATATTTGCCGGATTGCAACGGAAAATAGTCAGCCAGTGAGGCCGTGGGATAGGTGTCGGTCTTTGAGCAGGCAACAAATCCGATGCTCATCATCACCCCCAACAAAAAACATAAAGCCAGTTTATACATGGAGATTACATTGATGACCTAAAATTAAGAAACGGATGTGGTCTAAGTTAAAAGAAAATTAGTGCAGGGGTTGATCCGGTCGTTGGATGATGCCACCGCCAATCACATCATGGCCTTCATAGAATACGGCACTTTGACCTGGGGCCACGCCTTTGGCATCTTCAAAAAATTCAACCCGAACCTGGGTGTTATCGGCATACAAGGTGCTCAGCGTGCCTTTGTCTTTGTATCGGATTTTCGTGATTACGTCCATGCCCGCTGGTGCTGCCTCATATTTCATCCAGTTGAGTTTGGCAACGGTCATGGTTTGTTTGTTGAGATCGGTCTCGTCGCCCAACACGACGGTATTGGTAGCGGGGTCGATGGCCGTTACAAACACCGGTTTGCCGAGAGCGATGTCCAGTCCTTTGCGCTGGCCCACGGTATAGAACGGATAACCTTTGTGCGTACCCAACCGAGTACCCTGTTTGTCGACAAACGCGCCGCCTTTCACCGATTCTTCGAGGCCGTTCACCTGACGTTTAAGAAAACCGCGGTAATCATTGTCGGGTACGAAGCAAATTTCGTAGCTCTCACTTTTTTTGGCCAGTTCGGGGTATCCGTATGATTCGGCCATTTTTCGGATCTCGGTTTTATGAAAAGTGCCCAGCGGCAGGAGTGTACGACTGAGCAGATCCTGAGGCAATCCCCACAACACATAGCTTTGGTCTTTGGTTTCGTCGATTCCTTTCCGGATGAAATAGCGTTGATTGGTATGCTGATGGATTTGGGCGTAATGACCGGTGGCAATGAAATCACATTGCAGGGCATCGGCCCGTTTGAGCAAGGCCCGCCA
>JBJTXG010000179.1:0-3790 GCA_046082125.1 Ferruginibacter sp.
CTTGCCGCTATCCAATTACCACAGGCGCCTCCCGCGGTCTTTATCGGAACAACGGATGTACCGTCCGAAAATTATTATCGCATTATTGAAATCACGCCAAATAAACTGGTGCTTCGTGCTGGAAACGGAGCCGGTGTGGTCTTTCAATTCATCTTTATACCTCTTTAAAAAAATACATTATGAATAAATGCTCCTTTTACGCCCTGTTTATGCTGCTTTTGGCAGCGGGTTGTACCGATGAAAAAATAATTCCAGTAGCTAACCCAACACAACCGGTTGTTGATCAAAATTGGCAATTCGAATCAACGCCTGTCTGGGAAGATAATTTCGACCAAAATGGAACTCCGGATCCTACGAAATGGACGTTTGAAATTGGTGGCAGTGGCTGGGGAAATAATGAACAACAATATTACACACCAACCAATGCTGCTGTTCAGGATGGCCAGCTCACCATCACAGCCCGAAAAGAATTCAGTAATGGCCGCTCATATACCTCTTCGCGTATCATCACCAAAGGCCGAGGTGATTTTCAGTACGGTCGATTTGAAATGCGGGCAAAACTGCCCAAGGGAAGAGGTACCTGGCCTGCCTTCTGGCTCTTGCCTACCGAAAACTATTATGGTATCTGGCCTTCTTCCGGTGAAATGGATGTTATGGAACACGTTGGATATGACGTAAACAACGTGCATGCCAGTGTGCATTGCTCAGCATACAACCATAGCCGTGGGAACCAAAAAACAGCTGCTAGAAATGTACCCGGTGCAACCGATGAATTTCATACGTATCGCCTCGATTGGACGCCCTATTCTATAAAGGGGTTTGTGGACGGTGAACAGTATTTTGAATTTGTCAATGAGAACAAAGGATTTACGGCATGGCCTTTTAACCGACCCTACTACCTAATCCTGAATCTGGCCGTTGGTGGAAATTGGGGCGGAGCGCAAGGAATCGATGATACCGTGTTTCCTACCAGTTACGTTGTTGATTATGTTCGCGTTTATAAAATGATCCCTTAACCCCGGTTTAAAATATAAGTTGATGAAGGCACGAATGATGACTGTGTTGTTATTGACGATCTATACCCAATTGTCCGTCGCTCAATACACGTATAACAAATTGGTCTGGCAAGATGAATTCAATGGAAACGGATCGTTGCCGGATACCACCAAGTGGTCCTATGATACCGGCAATGGTTGCCCCGTGATCTGTGGATGGGGCAATAATGAATGGCAGTGCTATCAGTCCAACCACAAAGAGAATGCCCGAACGGAAAATGGTGTGCTTATCATTGAGGCACATAAAGAGAATGGATGCGGGAAAGGATATACCTCGGCCCGGATGACCACCCGAAACAAAGCCGATTGGACCTATGGACGATTTGAGATTCGAGCCAAACTACCCAGTGGAAAGGGCATCTGGCCTGCCATCTGGATGTTACCGGTACGATCGGAATACGGCATTTGGCCACATAGTGGCGAGATTGATATCATGGAGAATGTGGGCTATTTACCCGACTCGGTGTTTGGCACAGTACATACCGGAGCGTTCAATGGCATGCGGGAAACGCAAAAGACAAAAGGGGTTTATCGCAATGATCTTTCTCAATCCTTCCATGATTATGCGGTTGAATGGACTACAGACCGGATTACATTCTATATAGACGGCGCATCTTACTACGACTTCAAGCGATTGCCCGGTAGTGAATGCTGGCCATTTGATAAATCGTTTTATCTGATTTTAAATGTAGCTGTTGGTGGTAATTGGGGTGGTAAACAGGGAATTGATGAATCAATTTTTCCGCAAAAAATGCTGGTAGACTATGTTCGTGTATTTCAATAAAAAATGAGGCCTTTTGATTGTAAGAGGCCAAGGCTGTTTTCTCTGGCGTTTTAGTAAATGGGCCTGTTCGGTCAGAACAGGCCTCATTATTTTAGGGAACTACTGATCAAACGAAGGCATAATTGGTTGTTTGCCAAAACAAGTGGTGATGTTAAAATAAATTTCCAGTTGTTTTTCCGGACTTTCTGCTGTTTCATGATAACGCAAGATGGCCCGCTCGTAGATCTGGTCGTCCTGCATGATCAATTCAGACCGGATTTTTTTCCATGAATGCCATGACTCAAAATAGCTACCCACATGTAAAATTTTGTTTTCCAACGTGTGAATGTCATTGAGTAATCCGGCATGAACAATATGAATAGCATCATCAATCGATAGGCCTTTTCCACCCCAAAGTTCGATTTTGTCTTCGGTGGTCAGATTTATGATTGTTGCAATGGAAGTTGCCGTTAACATAAGATTGTATTAAACGTTGGTAAAGGTGGTTTGAATCGGGGCTCCTTTTTGTTGAAGTGCCAGAACCCTGTTTTTAAGCTCTCCGTGCGGATCAGCAGCGGTGATCAGCATGGCTTGAAACCGGATTCCCGATTTTTTCAGTGTTTCCGGAAGGGCTTTACGAGCTTGATTACAGGTTGCTTTACCGAACTCTTCTTCAATATGCAATGGGGGGTTGTAATGAACATCGTGTCGATACTCCGACTCCGGTATGAAACAATAATTATGTAGTTGCCAAAGGCCATCTTCAATCATAAAGTCGGCACTCGGAATGAAGCGGAAAATTTTGTCGCTGATGTGGATTTCCCAGTAAGCCCGGTTGCCTTCATGGAGTAATCCATGGGCAATCAGGGTGGAGGTTCCGGTCGATTCGTGATGCCGTGATGCAAATACGGCAGCTGTAAATTCAGGCATGGTGTATTGGTTTTGGGTGATGAATCAGGAGAGATGGACATGATAGATCCCGGAATCGTTAACCGGAATTTGTTTTACGACAAATCCGTTACCGGTATTTGTTTTTTCTATCAAGTCAAATGTTTGCCAGTCCGCCGGCGTTTTTGGAAACAATAAGGTGAACTGCTTGAGCTGTCCGCATCGGGTGAAATAGTGCTTCTCGGGGGCGAGTGGAATAGACTGAGCATCCAGCATCGAGATTATGCAACCTGTATCCGATTGAAGATACGTAGTCGGATAAATGTTGACCCAACCCCCGTTTACATACATTTCTTTGGAAACGTACGAACAATGAATCAGGGTTTGCCCTTCCTCAGGAAACTGATCCTGCAAATGGGTGCGGGTGGTTGGATGAATCTTGAAATGCCGAATGGCCTGTTTGTCGGATTCGATTTTCATGTTGTTATGATTTTAGTCAAAACTATCAGGTTCAGACCTCCAGTTTTTGGAGGTTTGAAAAACAAGTTGTTAAAGAGTGGGTGGACGATATTGAATTTTCGGATACATTCGTGAAGAAAACCCGCTATGCCAAAGATCAAGTCTGTTGAAAAAAGACACCGCTTCATCAACCGGTGTTTGCGAGATCCGAAAGAACGGTTTCCGTCAAAACAGCGACTGGCTCGACTTTGCAGCCACTTTCTCAAAGTAACTGTTTCACCATCAACCATTGAGAAAGATATCCGGTTTATGAAAACGGCCAAAGCGGAAGGTGGACTATCGGCTCCGATTGCCTACAGTCGCGCACAGGATGGCTATTATTATACCGAGCCAGATTTCACCATAGAGGAACTGGATATCTCTACAGAAGAGTGGGAGTCGCTGGAATATGCCGCCTCACTGCTGTATCAGTACGCACAGGTACCCATTTTCAGAAATTTTAAGGATGCCATTGAAAAAATTCATGCTCATTTCGAGATAGAACTAAATCCGGAGGATCCATATAAAGACAACGTGGTGCAATTCGAAACACCAACCGCTCAAACCGGCTACGAGTGGCTGTCGG
>JBJTXG010000180.1:0-2457 GCA_046082125.1 Ferruginibacter sp.
TATTCGTTTTTTTCAAAGGTACATATTGTTTGGTGGATGGGCGGCCCTGAACCAATTCCTTGGCGCCACGGATTCCGTAATATTGCAGCATCATGGCAGCTTGTTCATTATCGGCCTATATACCAACTTTTCATCAGCGGATCCACCAACTCGATCCGGCCCGGGTGAGTGCCCATAAACATGCCTCGGGCTATTTTGCCTACTGGCAACTGCACGCCCAGTATTATCTGACTATTTATTCCGACATGCTGGAACGGGTGTTGGCTCGCACAGATGTTCCCAAAGAACAACTCGGACTGCTGGACGTTGGTTGCGGAAACGGACTGCTGGGTTTATTTGCCCGCTTTTGTGGTTTTGGGTATGTTGTGCTGTTGGATGCGCATCCTGATTTTGTGGAAGCATCCCGTAACCTCGCCAAAGAACTGGATCTCGATCAATGTGTTTTTGTCGAAGGAACCAATCCAGCTGTACTACCTACTGACCATCTCTTTCCATTGAAAGCCGTGGTGGGCGCGGATGTGATTGAGCATATCTATAATATTGATTTATTTCTGTCATCCATGAAACAATGGCATCCTGCTATGGTCGGTTGTTTTACAACAGCCGCCAATCCTGTCAACTGGGTCAAGAGTCGGTCTATTCGCCAACAACAACACCGGGATGAGTGGGATGGCTTTGCCGGCGACCTCACCAAGGGTGAACCACCGCATGCTTCTTACCGAAGTATACGGGCGTCGTTTTTGAAACAGTGGTTTGACGAACCGACGTTAAGCGATTGGGTTGGACGTACGCGTGGACAAACACTGGTTGATGTGGAGAAAGCCGTCTTTCGTTATTTAAAAGAGGGAACGTTACCGGTAGCACCCGACGATCCGTTCAATACCTGTGATCCGATCACCGGGAGCTGGACAGAACGACTGCTGTCTTTTCAACAATATCAACAACTGTTTGACAAACAGGGCTGGCAACTACAAATTGAATCCGGCTACTATAACACCAAACGGTTGTCACTCCGTTCGGTTATTTACTTTTTTCTTAACGGACTGATTTTTATATTTGGAAAACCCATCGCCCCATTCCTCTTTCTATGCGTATCCAGCACGCCAACAAAGCCAGCCTGAGCAACCTACTTTTTGTCATCGGTGGATGCAGTTTGCTATTCCTTTGTATGGCATTTGGTGTACATCAATCTTCGGTTTTGAAGAAACGAATTGCCTCTGGTACCCTACAGCCTGCCTACCGTATCATTATTGATAAAAGTGATATGGAACTGAAAGTATTCGACAGCATCGGATGGTTCGCTACATATCCGGTTGTTTTTGGCAGCAAGGATTTGGGAGATAAACTATTCGAAGGCGACAAACGAACACCGAACGGGTCCTATAAAATTATCCTTAAAACCGTTAGTAAAAAATGGGGTCCGCAATTGTTGCTTGATTATCCCAATGCGTCGAACTACTCATTGTTTGACCAACGAAAAGCGGCCGGTGTTATACCCAAAAAAGCAAAAATAGGAAACGGCATTGCCATACACGGAACCCGACCTGCCGAGGAGTGGGCGGTTGATTACAACTATAATTGGACGGACGGCTGCATCTCACTCAAGTATACCGAAATGCAGGATCTGTACCAGTATATTGATGTTGGTACTGATGTGGTTATACAACCGTAAATTGTGGATTATGAACTTTCCATTTGTTTATCTCTTGCTAACACTGGCATTTATGTCTTGTGAACCTTCCGTGAAGCCATCAAGCCAACCGGACAAACCTGCATCTAAATTCAGTACCACCACAAATATCAAATCAGATCCGGATTATGTTACCTACAAAACGGATCTTAAAAAAAACAACATCCGTTTCTTTTGGAAAAACAGTCGGGGGGACTATTACAAGCAGATAGATGCCGTTCGAACGGAACTTGCTCAACAACAAATCAACTTATTGTATGCAGCCAATGGGGGTATTTTTCAGGAAGACCTGACGCCGCTGGGCTTGTTCATACAAGATCAACAAGTACAAACACCCTTGAATAAACGAAAAGGGTATGGCAATTTTTATGTACAACCCAATGGTGTTTTTTACATAACGAAGCAGCAAACGGCCCATATCGTACCAACGGCCTCATTCAAGCAATCTGCTTCTATAACGGATGCGGTTCAGTCGGGTCCTCTGTTGTTAGTTAATGGTCAATTGAATAGTATATTTACCAAAGGATCAACGAATACGAATTTACGCAATGGGGTTGGAGTTAGGTCCGATCACACGGTAGTGTTCAGCATGTCGAAACGGCCGGTCAATTTTTATGATTTTGCCAATCATTTCAAGTCTTTAGGATGTAAAGACGCACTTTATTTAGATGGAGCGATCTCGCAGTCTTATTGTCCGGAAGTAGACTGGGAGCAAACCGGAGGGGCTTTCAGTGTAATTATTGGTGTAACAGCAAAATGAGTTTTTC
>JBJTXG010000181.1:0-4534 GCA_046082125.1 Ferruginibacter sp.
AATCCGATTGATTTTGAAAATGCGGAAGGCAACCTGGGCATTGCCAATGCCCTTTTTGAACACCTGGCTGCTAAATTACCGGTCTCCCGCTTACAGCGCGATTTGACCGACAGCACGGTTTTGCGTAATGTGGGCGTACCGGTGGCGCATACCCTCATTGCCATCCAATCGATGATCAAAGGCCTGAATAAGCTGACCCTCCACGAACCGGCCCTTCGTGCTGATTTGGACAATAACTGGGCCGTGGTCGCCGAAGCCATTCAAACCATTTTACGCCGCGATCAATACCCGGAACCCTATGAAGCCCTCAAGGCCCTGACGCGTGGTAAAACCATCAACCGACAAGTGATTCATCAATTTATTGATCAACTAATTATATCGGCTAAACGCAAGGCGGAATTAAAAAAAATAACACCGTGGAATTATACGGGGGTTTAAACAATCAGCTATGAAAATATCCTTACGATTCTGTCTCTTCTTTTTTTTATTGACCCCCTACTGTTCGAGTGCTCAATCCACTTATAAAGGCATGAATGGTGTTGAGTACCCCGTTTACTCAAACGGCGGCACGCAAAAAGTGAGAGAAAAACGATACGTTATCATGCACGGTATTTTAAAACTCGCAAACGATCAAACAGACTCATTAATCTTCGACAGCGACCAATATGACCAACCCGAAGTCAAACCGCTACTTTATAACGATATGCCCAAGGAATTAGCGGATGTTTTCAATAAGGCTATCTCCGGCGACAGTTTGATCATCAAATTACCGTTACACATCATGATACCGGATGAAACGGAGCGAAATGAGACTAAAAATCGTTGGGACTTCGTGTTGTTTATAGTAAAGATTCGTGGCGTATACAAAACAAAACGGGAGGCCATTAACGCGCAAAAAGAATTCACCCAATTAACCGACAATAAGGAAGTAGAGGATGATTCCTTTGCAGAGCCGCCTCCTCCTCCGCCGCCGCCGCCACCGCCTGCTAAAAACCGATTACGATCTCAAACGAATGCTGATCAAACGAATGACCCTAACGAAGATCTCATCTTTACAAAAGTTGAAACAGAGGCCCGTTTTCCTGGAAACTGGACAAATTATTTAATGGAACATTTGAATGCCGATTTGCCATCCAAAAATAATGCCCCCGTTGGAACCTACACCGTAATCGTCCGATTTGTTGTAGATAAAAACGGCGAAATACGAAATGTAATCGCTGAAAACAATCCGGGATATGGGCTTGCGAAAGAAGCCGTGCGCGTTATTAAAGCGTCCGGCCGATGGAGTCCAGGTGTGCAAAATGGACGTCCCGTGACTTGCTACAAACGTCAGCCCATCACCTGGATGGTGCAGTAACAACCCAGGTTACAGATCAAAGAAATACCGCGTACGATTCACTTTGATGTCACGAAGCAGGTTTGATTTCGGACTGATATTCAATGTAAAGAACCGAAATTTACCCACGGGCGATATAGCCATCGACATTTGCCAGCAATGCAGGTCGCGGGACAGGTTCAACGATAGCACACCCAATTGTTTTTCGGTCAGGTTATACGATCCCATCATACCAATTTTCCATTTAGGGGTAAGGTTGATGCTACCGGTAATATTCAGGTCCTGATTGATGGAGGTGGTGAAGGCGCCGGGTGTACCAACGGAAGGTGCGCGAAAGAAGCGAAGGGCATATTGTAAATCCAGGTTCCAGGGAACGTTGAAATCGACAAACTCATTGGGATTATTTCGTACGTAATCCTGCTCTTGCTGATACGACTCCATATCGGTATTGGAGGTTTGGTTTGTTGTTCTCGAACCAGCGGCCTGCTGTTTATCGCCACCGCGGAAACTGGTTTGCAAGGCAACGGAAGCGGAGGTGAGGGTGCCCAGCGAAAGCGGTTTTTTAGACCATACCAGGCGGTCAATACGCCGTCCCTGATCATCGTACTGATACGGATTAAATACAGCGCCTGCCGTGATGTTTACTTTGTCGAACAGGTTGCTGCGTGCTCCAATGACGAGATCACTAAGGGCAAACGAATCGGCTAGGAAATTATAACTGCCGTTGATGCTAAGTCCGTCGATCAGTGACACTTTACGATAAGCAGATGCCGCTGTATCCTTTCTAGACCTAGACTTCATCTGCAAAACATTGTCGATGCCAAAATTGATTCCCCCGAATCGGGCGGAGGAAAAGGCTCCGTAAATACTCCGCTCAAAATAATTATACGTACCCAGGGTTCCCAACGGATCAATCTGCGTGGTGTACTGACTGCGGGCATTCATATTGGGCTTATAACTGATCGAGATACTGGGACGGATCTCATGCCGTATGGCTTGCACCCGTTTTCCAGGTTTGAATCCGAACATGCCGAACAGACGCGTGGTAATCCCTAACCCAAAACTCATATCACGGGCTGTGTACAAACCCCGTTGCACCAGGGTGTCAATCTTCTGATCAGTTGCATTCCACCGACGAATGAACTTCTCCTGGTACCATCGCTCTTCGTAGCTAACGGTTGGGGCTACCTGAAGTGGACCAATCGACGGGAGCGACAACGTAATTGGAATCCGATGGCTTGCTCCCCACCGAAAATTATCCATGATCTGCGTGCCGATGCCTCCCAAGGTGTCATAAAAAAAACTGTTGCCGCTTATGTTTGTATTCAACGCGATGCCGATATTTTCATACCATTTGGCATTACCTACGGCTTCTTTGCGGCGGAATGGATACAGTGTATTCACATTGAAGGCCACATCCGGAAAGCGAAGATTGATCAATCGCTGGGTGGTGTTTTGGTCATGACTGGCATTGATCTGCAAATTAAATGGCTTGTCTTTCCAGACCTTCGCATATGAAATGGATGACTGCATCCGGTTATTAAAATTACGGACCGGACTATTAGGCACTTGCTCGTTGAATTTACTGCTGCCGGCATCTACGTTGGCCCGGAATGTAACACCGGGACGGGCTTTCGTATCGGCATTGTGTGACCAGCTAATCCGCATGGTCCGAGACGATGAATAATCAGGATCACCTTTGAATCCGGTTTTGAACCGTTGCATATCCAGTGAAAACGTACCTTGATACCGGTATTTTCTAAAATAGCGGGGCGTCATGTTGAAGGTCCATCCACCATAAGAATAGATGGTTCCACGCAACACGAGATCCCAGTAATCATTCAGGATTTTATAGTATCCGAGTCCTTCCAGCGCCAAGCCCAATTGATCATTGGCGGTAAAGCTTGGAGCCATGAAACCGGAGTGCCTTCCCTGTGACAGCGGATAGATACCAAACGGCAAAACGATGGGCAAGGGCACCCCTTCGATTTCCGGATGAACCGGACCGGTAAAAGCCATCTTCTTGTTGATGAATTTTATTTTTGAACTAACAAAGGCAAAATGCGGTGTGTCGAGATTACAGGTTGTAAACCGGCCATTCTTTGCATAGAAAATAGAGGTGTCTACTTTCTTGATCTTTTCGCCGTACACAAACAACTCCCCTTGTTGGGTATAGGTCCCTTTGGTCATGCCCCTACCCGTTTTCATATTGAATCGAATGGTATCACTGATTGATTTAAAATCGGCTTGAGTATAGACCGGATAAGCGAGCACGCGTCCCGTTGAATCTTTCAGGATATGCGCAAACAAGGTGCTATTCTCTTGATCATATTCGATGTAAGGCGCCGTGAGTTCATTGCCCGCATATTGTATGGTTGAGTTTTTACCATACAATCTGATTTTTTTTCCGTTTACATCGACGACCATAGAATCGGTGGCCTGGTAGGTAACAGGTGCGTTTAGCGCCGATGCGGACGATACGACCGGAATAGTATCCTGAAGGGGCGCCGTATCCAACTGGTTGAAAATTTTAACGTTTTTTTGCTCGGCAGACAACGATTGGTTTGACGAATGAAATAAACGCTCCTTCCCTTGTATTTCCGTAATGAAAGCTACCTGCAACATCCAAATAAAAAACAGCAGGAACAAATTGCCGGCTCGGTGCTTCTTGTTCGCAGGCATCCAACAGCTTTTTACTGTAACTTTGTTTCTTTGTTTCATACCGGCTTATGCAAAACTACTAATTATTAGGCAGGCCGGTACCATATGTCAGATTGAAAACCACGTTTCTTATGGTGCGATTTTATTTATGGTCATTATTCAGCCTTGCAGGACTGTTTGCTTTTACAGCAGTTCAGGCCCAACAAAAACTAATCAAAACCATTATCGTTGATGCCGGTCATGGCGGACACGATGTTGGCGCAGTGGCCGATTTTGATAATGCACTCCGTGCGAAAGAAAAAGATGTCACACTGGCCATTTCCATGAAATTGGTGGCCGAGTTGAAAAAACAGCTGCCCGATATTAATGTCTATCCAACCCGAACAACCGACATCTATCAGAGCGTGGTTGAAAAGGCCGCCATTGCCAATCAGTACAAAGGCGATTTATTCCTTTGCATACACGCTGATGCAGGACCACAGGGCTACGGAAAAAAGCAGATAGGGACACGAACCGTAACCAAGTATAACATTACGT
>JBJTXG010000182.1:0-3548 GCA_046082125.1 Ferruginibacter sp.
GATGTAAGGCGCCGTGAGTTCATTGCCCGCATATTGTATGGTTGAGTTTTTACCATACAATCTGATTTTTTTTCCGTTCACATCGACGACCATGGAATCGGTGGCTTGGTAGGTAACAGGTGCACTTAGCGTTGAGGCTGATTGTGGCAATGGAACGGTGTCGTTTATTGGCAATGTATCCAGCCAATTAAAAATTTTAACGTTTTTTTGAGTGGAATATTTGATGTGGAAACAGGTAGTGAGCCCGTCGCTGGATGACGCAAAATCAAGTGCGCGAGCGTTGGTAAAAAACAAAAGCAGCCAGAAAGTCAAGAACACGCCGGGCCTGTATGGGCTGAACGCTGGTGTCCAACAGGATTTTACTGTAACTTTGTTTTTTCGTTTCATACCGGTAGTTGCAAAACTACTAATTATTGATCAGGCCGACACGGTATGTTATATTGTAAATCAAGATTCTATGGTACGTAAACTCATGATGCCATTGCTCTTCCTCATCAGCTTTTTGCTGGGTGACAAAGCAATGTCCCAACAGAAACTCATTAGAACTATTATTGTTGATGCCGGTCATGGCGGACAAGACTGCGGAGCGGTTGCGGATTATGACAATTCACTCCGTTCGAAAGAAAAAGACGTCACACTGGCCATCTCGCTGAAACTGGTTGCCGAACTAAAAAAACAGATACCCGAAATCAACGTATACCCGACACGCACAACCGATATCTATCAAAGTGTTGTAGAGAAAGCGGCCATTGCCAACCAATACAAAGGCGACTTATTTTTGTGCATTCACGCCGATTCGGGTCCGCAGGGATACGGGAAAAAACAAACTGGCACACGAACCGTAACCAAGTATAACATCACTTACGAGGGCACGGGCAGGCTCCGAAAAAAAATCAAAACACCCTATACGGTTGAAGAACCTGTTTATGCGACTGTTCGAAAACCATTTGGACGGAATGGAACCAGTGTATGGATCTTCGCTGCGCACAAAACCAGTGACAAGCTTAAAGCGATAATGAGTGAAGTAGGTCAAACCGAAGACGAGTTTGAAATTGAATCAGGCCAGGAGAAAGACTCCGCCAATCCCGGCTTCGATGTAAACACGCCGGAAGGCCGCATGCTGGCTCAGGTGTATGCGAAGCTCTATCAGGAAAAAAGTGATCACCTGGCTCAGTTGGTCAATGATGAAGTGGACAAAACAGGTCGGCGAGGACTTGGTGTCAACCAGCGTCAAAAAGGTATCTGGGTTTTACAGGCAACCAACATGCCGGCCATACTGATTGAAACCGGATTCATCAACAATGATGTAGATGAACAGTACCTCAACAGTGAGCAAGGACAACAGGAGTTGGCCGAATGCATTACCAAAGCCGTGATTCGCTACAAGAAAAGCCTGGAAGACGCTCAACGGGCCACCGGTGCAGCCCCCAAACCTTAACCTGCTAAAAATCGTACCTTAGCTCCTCAATTTACTACAGCTCGTGAAAATAGCCAATGAACTGAAAGTAGGAATCCTCGCGGTTATCGTGGTCACACTTCTGCTCTTCGGATACAACTTTCTGAAAGGCACCGAATTATT
This sequence comes from Ferruginibacter sp., assembly GCA_046082125.1. Classification (GTDB taxonomy): domain Bacteria; phylum Bacteroidota; class Bacteroidia; order Chitinophagales; family Chitinophagaceae; genus Ferruginibacter. The sequence continues at coordinate 1,580 of JBJTXG010000182.1, forward strand.
TCAATCAAAAACCAAGCTCTATGCAAGATACGAGAATGTGCAAGGCCTAACCAAATCCAATCCCATCTTTCTCAATGGCATGCAGATCGGAAACGTGGAAGATATACGATTTGAAAAAAACCTTCGTCATCTGCTCGTTGAATTATCGGTTCAAAGCGATGTTTCCATTCCGGTCAATTCCATCGCCGTGATCATCCCAAACCCATTGGGAACACCTAAAATGGAAATCAGACTGGGAGATGCCACCACCTTCCTCAAAGCCAACGACACCGTATTGACCAATGCTAGCAAAGGAATTATCGACGATGTGCTGAGCAAAGTCGATCCGCTGTTGTTTGAAGTGAAAGGAGCCGTTTCTTCACTCGATTCAGTGCTCGAAAATGTGAATAGTGTTTTGGATATTAAAAACAAACAGCATATTGAAAGCACACTTGGTTATTTCAACCAAATTGCGGCTTCGCTTTTGCACACCAGTGCCTCGCTGGATCGCATGCTAGCAGACCAATCATCATTGAATAAAACACTTCAAAACGCCGAAGCATTCACCGCTGGGCTCGATCGTAAAGATGTCAAAATTGATGAAGTGCTAGCCAACCTGTCGGTAGCCACCCAAAAAATCAAAGACCTAAACGTTCATAAAACATTGTCCGTGCTGGACTCTGCCACCCAATCGCTTCATCAAACCCTGAATACCCTCCATTCAAAAAGTGGTACAATCGGGCTCTTACTCAACGACTCTACGTTGTATTACAACATGAAAGCTTCTGTGAACAAACTCAATACCCTGCTCGACGATGTGCGCATGCATCCTAAACGGTATGTTTCTATCTCCGTATTCGGGCGAAAAAAACAAACAACCCCACTAACCGCTCCACTGCCTGATACCCTCGACGCACCCTACCTTCCTCAAAAATCGCGTCCATGACAAACTGGGTTTATCAGCCTATGTTCCGGTCATTATTTCACACACGCAGCCCGTGGATGATATTGACTTGCTTGGTATTTTTTGGATTTACACAAATCTGTTCTGCCCAGCGTGTAACGCAAACCGTACGAACATCAGATACATTGCGATTCGTGCAAATCATCCATGCCAATCATATGCGTCAATTCACGATTGATGATTCTACCCAGTTACAAACATTAGCCGGAAGTGCCAAAATCAAAGAAGCGAATACGGATCTCGAAGGCGACAGTATGGTTATCAACAAACGACTGGGCACCATTACCATTTTCGGTCATGTTCATTTCAAAGACGGACAGGGCATGGATACCTACTCCGACTACCTATTCTATAACGGCACCAGCCGAACCACTTATCTCAAAGGCAATGTGCGGATCTCCAACGGCAATGTGCAGCTCTATGGATCCGACATGGAATACAATATGCAAACAGGCATTGGTAAATACCGTAACGGCGGCAAAGTAATCAATGGCTCTACGGTATTGACAAGTCGCGAAGCCGACTATGATGCCGCCACCAAGGATGTGTTGTTTCGTGGAAACGTTCACCTGCGGGCACCAAAATATGACATGCAGTCCGACAGTCTGCGATACAACACACAAAGCCGCATGGCGCGTTTCATTGCTCCCACTCGGATTAAAAGTGAATCAGGCACCATTCAAACCAATGCCGGTTATTACGACATGCAATCGGGCGAAGCGGTTTTTATTGGATACACCACCATCCAGGACAAAAACAGGTTCATCCGCGGAAACCGAATTTCCTTCGATGATAAAAATAACCGCATCCTCGTTGAAGGAAACGGGAAGTTTCAAGACACCGAAAACAAGGTAATTGTATTAGGCAATCAAATAGACATCGATAAAAAAAATGAGACGTTTCTGGCTACCCGAAAACCAATCATGATTTTTTACGACGATACAGACAGTACATACATTACCGCTGATACGCTCCTATCGGCCAAACGACTTACAACTGACGACGATACCTTGCTTATACCTCCCG
>JBJTXG010000183.1:0-3714 GCA_046082125.1 Ferruginibacter sp.
TGAATAATCCGTTCGCCTCCCGATAGCGAATGATGGCCCTGGCGACCGCAAACCCCGCATACGGATGCTTTCGGAGGGTGTTTTCATCGATTCGATTGACGGATAAAGGCCTGATTTTTTCCGTATTTACGTGAATATATCCGGAAAATCGCTGAAACAAGGAGTCGGCCAGTCCCCACACCTCCAGCAACTGCTCCTTTTTCCAATAGCCTCCCAACCGTTCCCGATAAGCCACAATACGCCTGGCCAATACCGGTCCAATGCCCGGCAGAGCCTCCCATTGAGCTGAATCAGCCGTATTAATCTCCACCGGATCGAATCGCTTTATAATCCGATTAGTGTTGGATTTTTGAAAAGTGGGAGTCGGTATGTGTACAAACGGTCGGAGTCGATCATAATCAGTGCGGGACATTCCCCAGATACGGCCAAGATCCTCCGCCTTCCGAAAAGTGCCCCCTTTCGACCGATAATTCAAGATCGTTTGCGCTGTTTTTTCGGGTATGCCTAACTGTAACCAACCGGCCTTATCCAAGGTGTTCGGATCAAACCTAAATCGTGTCTCTTGGTTTGATGCGTATGATAGCGTATCCGTTTCACTGGATACATTCCATTGACCACTACCGGTATCCATCATTGGCAACGGGGTTACCGTTACCTCAATCGGATCCTTACTTGGTATGATCCACGGCAGTAGGCACGAAAGCATGATCACAACGCCCAGTATGAATAAACCAATGCGTTCTCCCTTCGAAAAAATAAATAGCTTGCTAGCTCCATCCATCGGCATATTTCAAAGGTCACGCAGCATCCATCCATCAACAAGTGAAAAAAAACAGATAATCAGCAGAAAATCCGCAAGCCATCATACGCCAGTGAAATGCCTTCCGGCAATTCGGCTGACACGTGGGCATGCATTCCTAACTGATGGCTGATATGGGTGAAATACGCTTGCGGGATGTCGAGCGACTGTACCAAAGAAATCGCTTCCTGCAGGGTAAAATGTGACAAGTGCTTTTCTTTTCGAAGTGCATTGAGTACAAGCACTTTACTTCCTTTTATTTTTTCCAATTCCGAGGGCTCGATGCGGTTTGCATCCGTGATGTAGGTAAAATCACCAAACCGAAATCCAAGTACGGGCATGTGTAAATGCCAAACCTGAATGGGTGTAACCGGGATATCCCCAATATGAAACGAATCGGCAGGAATCGGATGTACGTCCACATCCGGAATGCCGGGATATTTATGCTCAGCGAAAATATAACTGAACTCTTTTTGCAAAGCCTGCTGGGTAAGTTCATTCGCATACACCTTCATGGGTCGCTGATGAAAATACGTAAATGCTTTTACGTCATCCAAGCCGGCTATATGATCCTTATGCGGGTGCGTATACAAAACCGCATCCAGCGATTGCTGACGAATGCGTAACATCTGCGTGCGGAAATCAGGCGTCGTGTCAACCACGAGGGTGGTGGATTCCGTAGAAACCAGAATACTGCTGCGGAGTCGATTGTCTTTCGGATCTTCCGATCGGCAGACGGTACATTCACATGCGATCATTGGCACTCCGCTGCTAGTACCGGTGCCCAGACATGTTATCTGTAAAGGAACGTGCATCAGGCCTGTGCTTGGAGCGGATCGATGAATCCGAGCTCCTGCTGAAGCGGAAGCAATTCTTCAAACAGTTTCTGACTGTCATGCGTAAGGGCGTCCAGCGAAATAGTTAACCGAGGCAGTAAGTCGACCAGGGTATTGATTCGCCCTTCAGTCTGTAAAAACTTGTTTAGCACAACTACTTTTTTGGCTTGGAGAATACAATAACCACTTTGGAACGTGCCGCGTTCGTATCGGATTACATAGCCGCCTTCTTCCACAATTCGTTCGATTTTATCCAGGGTGTGTTGGGTGTATTTCATAGTCGTTTTCTACATCTGCAACTTCCCACGAATCAGCGACTTTTTAAAATCTTGTTATCAACATCCGTTGAAAAAATTACCTGGAACTCATTCGTACAACCGGAATGATCATTTCTTCGAGGCTGATGCCACCATGCTGAAACGTGTTTTTGTAATACTGCACATACTGATTGTAGTTGTTGGGATAACAGAGAAACAAATCGCCTTTGGCAAAAATATAGGAAGAGTTCACATGGGGTGCGGGCAATCCTGCTTGTTGCGGCTGGCGAAAAGCCAGTACATCGCGTGGTTCATAATCCAGGTTCCGGCCATGTTTGTATCGAAGATTGGCCGTGGTTTGCCGGTCGCCGATCACCTTGCTGGCCGATTTGACACGGGTGCTGCCGTGATCAGTTGCCAGGATCAGCTGAATGTCTTTGTCGGCAATTTTTCGAAGAGCCTGATGCAGCGGACTGTGTTCGAACCAGCTAACCGTCAAACTGCGGTAACTGACCTCATCTCCGGCAAGTTCTTTCAAAACTTCCATTTCTGTTCGGGCATGGCTGAGCATATCCACAAAATTGTATACAATCACGTTCAGGTCATTTTGCATGAGATTGTGAATGTTGTCAACCAGTTTTTGACCATCGAGGTTATTGGTAATTTTCGTGAACGACACTTTTAGATCCTGCTTGCCCATCCGTTTCAATTGGGCCTGCAACAGGGCTTCTTCGTGTGTGTTTTTACCGCCCTCATCGTCATCGTTCTTCCAGTATTGAGGATATTGTTTCTGGATATCCACCGGCAATAATCCGGCAAAAATGGCATTGCGGGCATATTGGGTGGCGGTGGGTAAGATGGAATAAAAGCTATCCTCTTCCTGCACACGGAAGCTCTCGGCAAAAATGGGCTGAATGGATTTCCATTGATCAAACCGCAGGTTGTCTATCAACACAAAAAACAGTGGCTGACCTTTGGTGAGATGTGGTAATACTTTAAACCGCATCAGCTGTGGACTGAGCAGGGGTGCATCGGTGCAAGCCGGCTGCATCCATTGGGTATAGGCTTTCTGAATGAATTTGAAAAATGCCTGATTGGCCTCCTGCTTTTGCGTTTCAAAAACCTCCTGCATCTCCGGGCTCTGGCTTTTTTGGATTTCCAGCTCCCAATAGACGAGTTTTTTATAGATGTCCATCCATCCCTGATGATCGGGCGAATCGTGCAGCGCCATAAACAGGCTACTGAATTCCTGTTGATATTGCTGGGTTGTTTTTTCAGCAACCAGTCGTTTGTTATCAACGATTTTTTTTAGGCTCAATAACACCTGGTTGGGGTTCACCGGTTTGATCAGGTAATCACTGATCTGGCTGCCGATGGCCTCATCCATGATGTTCTCGGTTTCGTTTTTGGTGATCAGAACTACCGGCAGGTGATTGTTTACCGCTTTGATACGCTGCAGGGTTTGTAATCCGGTGATACCCGGCATAGATTCATCCAGCAATACCACGTCTACCTGCTCTGTTTTCACATACTCTACCGCATCAAATCCGTTTGATTTGGTGGCTATGGCGTAGCCCTTGTTCTGCAAAAAAAGAATATGCGAATTCAGGCTCTCAATTTCATCGTCTACCCAAAGTACATGAACCATATGAATGGATAATCGTGTGTGAATAATGTGGATCGGAAAACAACATCTCGGTCGTTTGGTTTGCCGGAATCATTTCATACAAATGTACCATTTGCCAACTTGGATTTGTAGATTTGTTGGCAACTATATCAAAGCCTTAACAAAATTGGATTTCGGCATGGCCTATCACAAAAT
>JBJTXG010000184.1:0-3145 GCA_046082125.1 Ferruginibacter sp.
ACATCATTACGCTTGGGTGCAGTAAAAATCTGGTGGATAGCGAAGTATTGAGTGGACAGCTAAAAGCTAATGATATGGATGTTGTCCATGAGAACAAAAAAATCGATCATAATATCGTTATTGTAAATACCTGTGGATTTATTGAGAAAGCCAAAGAGGAGAGTATACAAACAATTCTGGAACAGGTATCGTTGAAAAAAAATGGGGCCCTCGATAAAGTATATGTGACTGGTTGCCTCAGTGAGCGCTATCGCGACAGCCTCGAAACCGAATTGCCGGAAGTTGATGCATTTTTTGGAACGATGGACATGCCTCTATTATTGAAGCGGTTGGAAGCCGACTACAAAGCTGAACTAATTGGCGAGCGGATGCTGAGTACACCACAGCATTATGCCTATCTCAAAATCAGTGAAGGCTGCAATCGAACCTGTTCGTTTTGTGCGATCCCGTTGATGCGCGGTAAACACGTGAGCAGAACCATGGATTCGTTGGTAGAGGAGGCGCAGAAACTGGTGCAATCCGGGGTTAAAGAAATCATGCTCATTGCCCAAGAGCTTACCTATTATGGACTTGATATTTACAAAGAACGAAAACTGCCCGAACTGATGCATCGCCTGGCCGATATACCCGGACTTGAATGGATACGCTTGCACTATGCCTATCCATCCAAGTTTCCGATGGATATTATTCAGGTGATGAAAGAACGGTCAACTATTTGCAACTACCTGGATATACCGCTGCAACATGCTTCCAATAACATGTTGAAAGCCATGAAACGACAGATCACCCGGGAAGAGATGGAAGAACTGATCTCATCTATTCGTACGGCTATTCCGGATATATGCCTACGCACAACGTTAATTGCCGGATTCCCCGGGGAAAAAGAGGAAGATGTAGACGAGCTGATTGATTTTCTGGATCGCATGCGGTTCGATCGGGTAGGTGTGTTTACCTACAGCCATGAAGAGCAAACGTCGGCTTTTGATCTGATAGATGATGTGCCTGCAGACGTGAAAGAAGAACGTGCTCGTCGAATTATGGAATTTCAGCAAGACATCAGTTATGAGAAAAATCAGCAAAAAGTCGGACGGGTTCTAAAAGTAGTTATTGATAAGAAAGAAGCCGGACGCTATCTCGGGCGCACGGAGTTTGACAGTGTGGAAGTAGACAATGAAGTGATCATTCACAGCCAAAAACGCCTTCAGCCCGGCGACTTTGTACAGGTACGCATTACGAAAGCCTACGATTATGATATCGAGGGTGAATTAATCGACAACTAGCGCAACATCTATAATGCTTCGATTACGCATATACCAGTATCCATGAGCGATTTTCAAATACATCATTTGCCTGCGCTGGATACCGGCCACCTTTCACGCTTGATACAGGACTACCTAAAAGGGGAACCCACCTTGGATGACTTCATGGCCCATCAACCAACAATAGAGGGCATTGCAAAGGCGATGTCGATCCGAAAAAAAAAACCGGTTGATCGGTTGATGTTGCATGATTATTTAGTAGACCAGTACACTGAATGGCCCAAGAAGGAAACAGTAGACCACAATATTGCTTTGTTAAAAGCCGATACGACCTTTACCGTCTGTACGGCCCATCAACCCAACCTGTTTTCGGGTCCGTCTTATTTTATTTATAAAATAGCCCATGTCATACAACTGGCCCGCCGCTTGAAAACTGTATTTCCCGATCATGATTTTGTGCCGGTTTATTTCATGGGCAGTGAAGACAATGACCTGAACGAACTGGGACATATTTTTCTACAAGGGGAAAAAATCAGCTGGGATACTGATCAAAAAGGGGCAGTAGGCCGAATGCGAGTGGATGAATCACTGTGCAAGATGCGCGATCGGATTTCATCCATGCTGAGTGCCTTTCCATTTGGCAGTGAGGTGCGCGAACTGCTTGAACAATCCTTCGTATTCGGCCGTTCGGTTCAGCAATCAATGATGCATTTCGTGCACAACTTATTTGGTCGATATGGATTAGTGGTATTCATTCCCGATCATCCGGTGATTAAACAAACGTTCAAAGATATGTTGCTGCAAGAGGTGACTACGGGCGCATCCCACAACGCCTTGCAAGAAACCCTGCAGCGATTTCCAACATCGTATAAAATACAAACAGCCGGACGGCCTGTTAATCTTTTTTATCTGAAAGACGGCCTGCGAAATCGTATTGATTCTGTAGCATCCGGCTTCTCCATAGCGGATACCTCTTTGCAATTTTCATTAACGGACATGTGCCAGGAAATTGAACAGTATCCGGAGCGATTTAGTCCGAATGTGGTACTTCGGCCGGTATTGCAGGAAAAAATATTGCCCAATGTGGCATTCATCGGTGGCGCCGGCGAATTAGCTTACTGGCTCGAACTGAAAGCGGTTTTTGAACGATTCGACGTGCCAATGCCGCCTCTATTTCTGCGTAATTCGGTGATGATCATCAGCAGCGAGCAATCCGCTTTATTGAACAAACTTGGATTGACCGCATCCCACTTATTTAAGGATGTACAGGGGTTAATCAAACAACAAATAGCCAAGTCGCTGGATATGCAGCCAATTCAGGATGTTCAAGTGCAATCGGATGAATTATTGAATCAGTTGATTCCTATGTTGACTACAGTGGATCCTACGTTGGTTGGAAGTATTGAAGCCATGAAGACAAAAAACAAGCGTTGGTTTTCGGGCCTTCAAACAAAGTTGATACGCGCAGAAAAAAAGAAACAGGAGGCCACTGTTCGTCAACTGGAAAAATTACATACAGCCTTGTTTCCGAATGGACAATGGCAGGAACGCACGGATAATTTCTTGTATTATTATGCGAGATACGGAGCCGGGTTGATTGACCAATTGATTCAGGCAATCAAACCATTGGAAGCCTCGGTGCTGATTGTTGAAGAAAAAAAATAAGCCACGAAAACCGTGGCTTATTTAGGAATAAGAGGACTTGATTATTTATTAAAGTCGGCATCAGTCACACCGGCATTCACAATAATTTCATTGATATCCAGGGTAAACTGCATCACGCCCACATCTTGTGTAATTGAGTGTGGGAGCATGATTGATCCCACTTTCTTATAGTCGGAGTATGTAACGGTGATGGTCATTTCTTGTCCTTGTGCTTCACGGTT
>JBJTXG010000185.1:0-4702 GCA_046082125.1 Ferruginibacter sp.
CTCATTACGGCCGCTGCTGAGGCCAGTGGTTGCAGTACCAGGTCAAGTGTTTTCAAACCGGCTTTTTCTACACTGCGATTGATGTTTCGAATGGCGTTTTTATCACCGGTGATGATGTGAAAATTAGCGCCCACCTTCACGCCACTGTATCCGATCGGATCTGCGATGTCGGGGAAATTATCGACCGTGAATTGTTGTGGGATGACATCAATAATCTGATCGCCCAGTGGGATGTATGTTTTATACTGATCGGCCACCAATCGGTCGATTTCTTCCTGATAAATTTCCTCTTCAGTGTTGTGTCTAACAATATCACCGCGGGTTTGCAAGCTCTTGATATGCTGTCCGGCAATACCAACATATACATCACAGATTTTCAGATTAGGATTACTCTCATAGCATTTTTCCAATGCCATCCGGATCGCCTTGATTGTTTGCTCAATGTTAAGCACCATACCATGTTTAACACCGTTGCTGGCTGCTTTTCCAAAGCCAAGAATTTCAAGTTTGCCATGCTCGTTCTTTCGGCCGGCAATGGCGGCAATTTTCGTAGTACCAATGTCCAGGCCTACAATAATGGGTTGTTGCTGATTCATGTTGGTTGAATTGTGAGTGAGTGTTTGTTTTTTGTTATGGATTGTTGTGTTAGTAGTCATTATTTGGTGTTTGTTCGGTTGCCGTGTTATTGGGAGTGGCGGGTGGTTTTTTAATGGGAGTACTTTGTTTCGGCGGAGGCTTGGTTACCGCTTTTGTGTTGACCGGTTTTACGGCCGACGGTGCTGCTGGTTTATCCGGTGTAACGGGTTTTGCCTTGGGCGTAGTAACAACAGCTGGCTTGATCACGGTAACCGGATTCGGTTTTCGAGTGGCTGGCAACACTGCAGCCTGATTGGATTGCGTGACACCGGTAGGTACGGTCGTTTTCACAGGGACAGAGGTTGCTGGTTTCAGAGGTGCTTTTTGGGGTATTGTATTGACCGGTGTTGAGGGTAAGGACGGCGGTACATTGGTCGAATTTTCCGCCGGTATATCCCGTTCGACCGATTGGGTGATCATGCTTTCATTGGTAGACTGATCCGTTTGCTCCGTTTGCTTTTGCAAAGAAGTATCCGTGGATAACAACCGTGCTTTTATAGCCACTTGTTGCATGATTCGAATAGTTTCTGCAGAGTCGGCAACCAGTTCCTGTTGGTCGCGCAGCACCGCAACTACCTGCTCACGAAACTGGAGCATCACTTTACTATACACACCCCATTTCTTTGTCGCGGCGGCATGCTTGTAAAAGGCGTGGAGTTTTTGAAATTTGGCTTCCACATTATGTAAGTCACCAAATTCAACGACAAGTCCACCCACTTTTGGAATCAATTCAATAGATCGGTTTGTCGTTACGTGCACCTGGTCGATCAGCGCCATCCAGAAACTGTCTTTTTGAATAAAATGACAAAGACGAGCGATCTCATTCAAAAATGTCGAGTCGGACGATTTAACCGGACCGTACCCAAAAGGCATCCCGGTAACAACAGGTAAGCGCATCGCATATCCATTTTTAAACGGCAACATCAATCCGTCTTGTGTAGCATAATACGATTGGAACGACGTGTCGTATAAACGAACACAGGGATTTTCGGTGCTAACGCGAATATGCAACATCGCATCATTATCAACATAAAGTTGTGCATCATTGAGCCAGGGATCTTTTTTCAATTGTAACTCCAGCCACGAAAGCCTCATTGTTTCCAACACAGCCCCTTCAAAGGGTTTCCCGTTCAGCATGCGGGCATGCTGGTATAGTTCTTCGCCAAACTGGGCTGTATCAAGCGACTCCGAAGCGATCTGTACCCGAACCGATTGGCAAACCCGTGAATCAGACGAATCGGCGGATGCAACCAACAGTGCAATGCTGGATAATCCCAACACAGCCCAGCAGGCAATCGTGAGCATCTGCATCCATTTTATGCGTTTAACAGGCTGTTGTTCCATGGCTTTCGGTTAACAGTTTTTTTAGTTCATTTACCATTGTGTCTATATCGCCGGCTCCTGCCGTAATCACTACATCCAATTGATTGGCCATATGCCGCTCAGACAATAGACGCATCGTCGCGGTGCGATCCAAACACTGTACCTGATCTGCGTTCATCCGCTCGGCGATCCGTTCACTGGTTACACCCTCCATGGGCAACTCCCTAGCCGGATAAATCGGCAGTAGAATAACCTCATCCGACAGGCTTAATGACGTTGCAAATCCATCCACAAAATCGCGGGTACGGCTAAACAGGTGCGGCTGAAATATAGTCAGCACACGCCGAGCCGGCAGCAGATTACGAACGCTGAGCAACAGCGCACGGAGCTCTTCCGGATGGTGGGCATAGTCATCAATCAACACGCGGTCATTCCGGCGAACTACATATTCGAAGCGTCGTTTTACGCCGTTAAATGTTGCAATGGCCGACTGTATCTTCGCCATGTCGATCCCCAGCGACCGGGCAACAATGATAGCGGCCAGCGCATTTTCCACATTGTGTAACCCGCCCATGTGCAGGGTAAATCCTGGTACCAATACATCAGGTGCTTTCACGCTGAAATGATAAGCGCCAGTTTGTACAACACAATCGGTAACGGAATAGTCGGCCAACTGATTTTCCAGTGAGTAGGTAACCAGGTTTTGATGTGTCAGCAGTTGACGGTCGGGAATATTATATTGCACAACCAGGGTTCCATCGGGTTTAACTTTCTGTGAAAAGTCTATAAAGGCTTGTCGGAATGATTGTTCATCATCGTAGATATCGAGGTGATCCGGATCTACGGCGGTGATAATTGCATGCTCGGGTGTCAGCTTTAAAAAGCTACGGTCGTATTCATCGGCTTCGACTACGCTTACATTTCGCTCACTTCCCCAGAAATTGGTCCCATAGTTAGAGGCGATTCCGCCTAAAAATGCATTGCATCCGTATCCGGTGTGGGTGAGTATATGAGCCACCATACAGCTGGTGGTTGTTTTTCCGTGTGTTCCGGCCACACAGATATTTTGAGTAGCTGCGGTGATTAATCCGAGGACCTCACTGCGTTTCATAACCGGATAATCATGGGTGAGGAAATATCCTAATTCTGTATGGGATGTGGGAACGGCTGGTGTGATGACGACCAATTCCGCTTGTTGATCAAGCAAGTCCACGTTATCGGTATAATGAATGAGCATACCCTCCATCTCTAATGTACGTGTAAGTTCTGTGGCTGTCCGATCATATCCTGAAACACGCAATCCCCTGCTTTTGAAAAACCGAGCAAGGGCACTCATCCCTATTCCACCGATACCGATGAGATACACCGCCCGGTCGGTGGCCTCACCGCGCAATACGGCTTCCATCAATGGGAGTTGATATGTAGCGCGATTACTCATTGTTTTTTTATCGTTTCCAAAATGGATTGGGCAATGGTGGTGTCTGCATTCCGGATCGCCAGTTTTTGTATTGCGGCCGTGAATGAAGCCCGTTTAGCCGGATTGGTCGCGAGGTCAACAACTGCCGGTATCAACTGTTGTGATACCTCATGGTCGTTGACCATAAGCGCTGCACCCTGATTCACGAGGCGAAGCGCATTGGCTTGCTGGTGATTTTCGGCTGCGTGTGGGTAAGGAACAAAAACGACCGGTTTTCCGCTGACACAGAGTTCGGACACCGACATGGCCCCACTCCGACTAATGACCACATCGGCCGCGGCATAGGCCTGATCCATTTGTTCAATGAACGGTGCAATCCATCGGCTAGAACGACGATACGCCTCTGCTTGCGGAAAGAATAAAGATCCAGTTTGCCAAATCAATTGTATGTTATTGTCATCGAGTAGTGGTAATCCCTGCCGAACAGCTTCATTAATACTTCGTGCCCCAAGGCTTCCGCCGATACACAATACAACCGGCTTCTGCGGATCCAAACCAAACGAAGTCACCGCCCGATCGCGGTCATGTGATTGATTCAAAATCGCTTTTCGGATTGGATTGCCGGTTACGAGAATACGATCGGCCGGGAAAAAGGATTCCATCCCCTCTCCGCAGGTAAATACACGGGTCGCTTTTTTGCCAAGCAGGATATTTGATTTACCTGCAAATGAATTCGATTCGTGAATAAACGACGGGATACCGCTAGACTGGGCATAACGTAAAACCGGATAGGTTGAATATCCACCAACCCCAATCACGGCATGTGGCTTGAATGACTTGAACAACGAAGCCACTTTCCAAAAACTGCGAATCAACTTCAATGGCAATCCGATATTTTTAAAAATTGAACTCCGATTGTAACCGGCGATGGGTAGTCCCTCTATCCGATAGCCGGCCGCGGGTACTTTTTCCATTTCCATTTTTCCCAAAGCCCCCACAAATAAAAATTCCGACAATGGCTCCAATACCCGAATGGCTTCAGCAATGGCGATTGCCGGAAAAATATGCCCTCCGGTGCCCCCACCGGCAATCATGAAACGATATGTCATTAGTTGACTCATGATGCCTTATGGGGTTTTAGAAGTTTGGGCGGTTAACGATTCGAGGGTTTCCTTATTACCGGCACCTTCCTGTTGCTCCACATTCCGGGATACACTCAGAATAATGCCAATCGAAAAACAAGTAAACAAAAAACTACTGCCTCCCATACTCACCAACGGGAGCGTGACACCGGTGTTGGGAAACAAATTCACATTTACAGCCATG
>JBJTXG010000186.1:0-2630 GCA_046082125.1 Ferruginibacter sp.
CAACTCACTATTTTATACAGAGCATCGAAACCAGCGATGCTCTTTTTTTTATTGCTGTGTCTTGCGAATCAGCATGAAATCAGCCAATACAATAGCCGTGACCGCTTCCAGCACGACAGGCACGCGCAAAGCGATACAACGATCATGCCGACCTTCAATTTCAAATGATTCGACCAGGCCCGTTTCGGTATTCAGTGATTCTTGCCGGGCAGGAGTAGACGAAGGCGGTTTAACCGCAACGCGAAATACCAATTGATTGCCGTTACTGATGCCTCCATTGATACCTCCGGCATGATTCGTGGCGGTTACGCCCGTTGAATCAATGATGGCATCATTGTGCTGACTGCCAGTCATGCGGGCAGCAGCGAATCCGGCCCCAAATTCAATGCCTTTGATGGCGGGAATTGAAAAAACGGCATGACTGATCATTGACTCCATCGAATCAAAAAAAGGCTCACCCCAACCAACAGGTATGCCTGATACACGACATTCTACCAATCCTCCGATACTATCGTTTAAAGTCATGGCATCCGAAACAGCTTGTTCGATATCGGCAGATCCTCCTGCCTCCAAGAGGGTGGACTCGCATGTTAGCCTTCCTTGAGTTTGAAGTAGCTTCTCGGCAACGACACCCGCTGCAACCAAGCAAGTGGTCAATCGTCCACTGAAATGGCCTCCACCGCGGTAATCTTCAAATCCCCCAAATTTTTGCGAGGCGACCCAATCTGCATGACCCGGACGCGGTATGGCCCGTTGCTTGGTGTATACACGGCTATCAGTGTTGGCATTGGCAAACCCAATAGTTATAGGCGCTCCGGTCGTTTTTGACTGAAATAAACCAGACAGAAAGATGGGACTATCCTGTTCCTTTCGGGGTGTTGTTCCCGCTTGATTTCTTCCGGCCCTTCGTTCCATGGCTGTTTCAAAATCCGTGGAACATAGTTCTATTCCGGGCGGGCAGCCATCAATGGTAATGCCTACCATAGGGCCATGCGATTCTCCCCAGATTGTTACCGAAAAAATGCGTCCAATACGATTCATAATGATTCATTCAGCGTGATCAATGCGCCGGCTTGTTGCAGTTGTTGAAAAAAATTGGGGTACGACTTTTTAACTGCATCAGCTTGTGTTACATAAGTTGTTCCGTTGACATACAAGGCGGCGATGGACAATGCCATCGCGATTCGATGATCACCATGCGAAGATACGGTGGTGCCTTGAAGTGGTGAACCGCCCCGGATGATCATTGTATCTTGCTCTGTTCGGATATTCACACCCATTTTTCGAAGTTCCGTTACCAGGGTATGTGCTCGATCACTCTCCTTTCCATGTAGCCGATGTACACCCTCAATCCGGCTTTCACCGTCACAAAAGGCAGCCAGCACAGCCAGTGGTGGAAAAAGATCCGGACAATGCGTGGCATTAATTTGAAAAGGACGAAGAGACCCAGTGGACTGAATACAGCACTCATCGGCCTCTATTTGAATATCAACGCCACTTTGCTCTAAACAGAGCAGCATGTCTTTATCCGCCTGGTTGGATTCAAATGACAATCCGGATAGAATCAGATCACCTTGAATGGCAGCGGCTGCCAGAAAAAAAGCGGCGCTACTCCAGTCGCCCTCTATGGTAATGTTGCGAGAAGTACAAGCCTTGATACGAGGTGAAATAGTAAATCCAAATGGATGAGTGCATTCAGTTTTATACCCAAAGGCATTCAAAACGGAGGCCGTCAGAAACAGGTAAGGTTGACTATTGGGCTGATCAACATGAATCGTAACCGGTTGGGTTGTTGCAATGGCCGTAGCCATCATTAATCCGGTGATATGTTGCGAACTGGCTTGTCCGTCAAACAAACCAGTTTCGGGCGTGAAAGGCCCCTGGATCGTTATGGGTAGTTTCCCATTATTGGATTCGCAAGCTACGCCCAGCCCTCTTAACAGATCGAGCAAAAAAAGCTGCGATCGGTTCATGAGTGAGCCGGATCCGGTGATGTTGATTTTACGGTTTTGAAGCGCCAGGATAGGTGTGAACATACGTAAAGCAAGGCCACTCTCTCCGACATCCAACGTCGATGGTAACGACAGCTGATTGATCCCGATAATCGAGAGTTGATCTGCATGTTTGGACACCCGGGCTCCTAATGTTTGAATTAGTTTCAATACGGATAGGACGTCGTCGGAAAACGACACTCTTTCCAGTAGGGTTTCGTTTTCATCAAATAACGCCAGGGCTAGTGCCCGTTGAATATGGCTTTTGCTTCCCGGAATTGGTATTACACCGGACAGGTTCGATGGTATGATGGTAGCTACCTGCATACCCATTCTTTGAGCCATTCAGCGAGTTGCGTAACCGACACTGGCATAACGGTAGCTCGGCCGATATCTGTAATCACAGGCATTTGAATACAATCCCCTGATCTTTTTTTATCCTGTAAAATTTTATGCATCAATAATTCCGGATTAAACGCCGGACAGGTTGTGGGCAATCCATATTGCCTGAGGACACCTTGAAGGCGTTCTTGATTTGTGGTACTGAAACCATTTATTTTTCCGGCAATGAATGCCTCAATGATCAATCCAAGTGCTACCGCCTCACCATGTGATTTGTCGAACGTGACTTCGATGGCA
>JBJTXG010000187.1:0-4902 GCA_046082125.1 Ferruginibacter sp.
ATGGATTATACCGGTTAGGGATAGTTGGGTTTTTAGGAGAATGGGGTGATGCAATCACACTTTCATCAAATAACCTAATCGAATCTTATTAAATTCCTTTTTTAAAAACCATTTTTGTCGTTACACTTGGATTGAAATTCAATAGTGATTTATACTTTACATCGTACTTCATCTTCACTGAACCTTGTGAACCATAATCCAATTCGACAGCCTCACCATTTACGTTGTATTTCCCTTTGTAGGCAAGTTTTTTTGAAACAAGTTTAGGCAAATTACTGAGTGTAATATCATTAATCGAATTAGCGAATGCGATATATAATAAACCATTTTTAGCGAATACTGAAAAAACATAAAAATCAGGGTATTTACTTTCTCCAATATCTCCCGAAAGAACGGGCCTTCCATCAATGTACCATTGATAAACCCCTGTAATATCATCCGTTTCAGTGTCTTTTGTATCATTTGCAGTACTTGGCTGACTTTTGTTGGCAACGGCACCGCTATTCGTTTGTGATATTAATTGCTGCTTGTATGCCTCAATTTCTTTTTCATTGCTTATGAGTTCCTGTGTTTTCTCATCCAATAAAATTTTTGTGGATGCCAACTCATTTTTTAGTGTATCAACAGCCGTATTTAATGCAATAATCTTCTGCGTGCTTTCATTTTCTTTTTTTTCAAGATACTGAATAGCACCCTCTTGTGCAGCCTTTTGCGTCGTAAGTGTTTGCACCATTGCTTGTTGCGTTTTGAGTTCAGATTCTAGTGCTGCATTTAATGTCATCAACCTAGTTTTTTCAGTTTCGAAAACCTTGGTAATAGAATCAGTCGCCCGATAAAAGCTATCAATTTTTTCTTGCTGAATTTTTATGACTTCTTTTTTGTTTTGAGCATTCAATTGATTACTCAACATGGCAGTAAAAAAAATCAAAAAAGGAATAACGTACGATTTAGACATATAGATATAATAGTTAAAATGAGGAAATTATCTATACAAATAGCTACTATTTGTTAATTAATACTTTTTCCTGAAGACAAACTTCACCGTGTTGGTGGGTTCTTGACTGACAAACGCTTTTTGTTTTGCGTCGTAGTCCATTGTAAGTGGATTTTGGCCATCATAGTTAATCTCTAGGGTTGATCCATCGAAAACATAGGTCCCGCCATAGGCAAGTCCCTTCTCAACCAGCTTAGGCAGGTTTTTACGACTAACCTCAGCCATCGACTTGACCGAAATGGCAAATACCTCGTTATTTTCATCAAAAACCATATACATCAGATTATTCGGATTGGTGCTCTCTCCCACATCTTTAGCCCGAACGGGTTTAGACCCCATCATAGTTTGGTAAATGCCGGTTACATCGGTAACATCACTACTTCCGGTTTGAGCCGAAACCGAAGAAGTCATCAGCAAGCAAAAAAATCCACTTAAGAGAGCAGTAAAAAAAGATGAACGCATAATTTTTAATTTAAGGTTGAAGATACCGGAATTATCAAAACAAAAAGAAAATGCAATTATTTCAGTGTTTTCTTAAACATGATTCGCGTGTCGGAGTTGTAATCATAGATAAATGACTTGCGGGCACGGTCATAATTAATGGTCCCCCTTCACCGCTGCTCCTGAGGAAATCAGTGCATTCACCTTGGCTTTGTTCACTTCAGCAAGTGATTTGGCAAAAAAACTATATGCGGTGCCATCATCAAATAAAACAACAAACATGGCATTGTTGGCATTCTTTTTATCGCCGACATCTTTACCCTTGAGCTCCTTTTTCCCGCCCATCAACTGATAGACCCCCGTAACATCCTCCACACCGGCGCTATTCTGCGCGAACGCGGACGTTGAAACGAACATGAAAGATAATAACCCAAGCACTGAAAAAAATAATTTCTGTGTCATATGTATTTTTTAGACAAGGTATGCAATACTTTTTGGATGTGACAAACGATTTTCAATAATAAAAGTATTTTTATGGCAACTTATTGATTTTCAATTAATTTAATTTACTACCTATTATTTATTTTGATAAAAAATTTTTTCTTTATTTCTGTAGCCACACCAAGAAATTGTCTTGATTTATGACTGACATCCTGTCATAGATTCGTATTTCGTCTTATTTTTGCATCCCTCAATTAGCCATGCACTCGACTACCGACCTTATTCATGATGAACA
This sequence comes from Ferruginibacter sp., assembly GCA_046082125.1. GTDB lineage: Bacteria > Bacteroidota > Bacteroidia > Chitinophagales > Chitinophagaceae > Ferruginibacter. Next base: position 2,172 of record JBJTXG010000187.1, read on the forward strand.
ACGCCAGGGAGAGGCTTTTTCTCCGGCCATAACCGACCCTGCCTCTTATCGGAAACGCTTTTATATTGAGAGCTATGGTTGCGCCATGAACTTCGCCGACAGCGAAGTCATCGCTTCGATCTTACATGAAAACCATCTTGGATCAACGACCGAGCTTTCCGAAGCAGACCTGATCCTGATCAATACCTGTTCTATTCGTGAAAAAGCGGAAGAGCGTATCCGAAAACGACTTGCTCAAATCCAGCACCTGAAAGAAAAAAAACCGGAGCTGCTGATCGGCATTTTGGGTTGTATGGCTGAGCGCCTCAAGGCTCAACTCCTGGAAGAAGAAAAACTGGTAGATCTGGTGGTGGGTCCGGATGCCTATCGCACCCTACCGAGTTTGATTGAAGAGGCTGAGACCGGACAAAAAGCTGTAAACGTGTTGTTGAGTCGCGAAGAGACCTATGCCGATATCGCACCGATCCGCCTGAACAGCAACGGGGTCACCGCTTTTGTCAGTATCATGCGTGGGTGTAACAACATGTGTTCGTTTTGCGTGGTTCCTTTTACCCGTGGTCGGGAACGGAGTCGCCCCGTCACCAGCATCTTGGCAGAATGTGACGCATTATTCAATGAAGGATATCGAGAAGTAACCTTGTTGGGACAAAATGTAGACTCCTACCACTGGCATGGTGAAGATCATAGCAACACAACAAGCTTCGCGCAGCTTCTCGAAAAAGTAGCGCAGATTTCGCCTTTATTACGTGTGCGCTTTTCAACCTCCCACCCCAAAGACATTACCGATGACGTGCTGTTTACCATGCAGCGATACGATAACATCTGCAACTACATTCACTTGCCGGTTCAAAGCGGTAGCAACCGCGTCTTGCAACTGATGAACCGCACGTACAGCAATGAATGGTATATCGCCAAAGTTGACCGAATCAGGGAGCTCCTACCCGACTGCGGCTTATCAACGGATATGATTGCCGGATTTTGTACCGAAACAGAAGAAGACCACCAAGCCACACTTCAGTTGATGGCTTATTGCCAGTATGATCTCGCCTATCTCTACTTCTATTCGGAAAGACCCGGTACGCTGGCTGCCAGGCGCTTTGAAGACGATGTACCGCTTGAAACAAAAAAAAGACGTTTGCAGGAACTCGTCGATCTGCATCGCATACATTCGTTGCAAAGCATGCAAAAAGAAGTTGGAAAAATATTTACCGTACTCATTGAGGGAGACTCGAAACGCAGCGACCAGGACTTCTTCGGAAGAAACGACCAAAACAAAGTGGTGGTATTTCCCAAAAATGGATCACTGAAACCGGGCGATTACGTCCGCGTTCACATACAACAATGCACCGCCGGAACCCTGATCGGTACAATCGTTGAATAATCAAATTATGGAACTGCAGTCCATCAAAAATCGCTTCAATATCATCGGCAATTCGCCGTCGCTCAATCATGCCTTGCATGTGGCAACCCAAGTGGCTGCCACTGACCTGAGTGTGCTGATCAACGGCGAAAGCGGGGTGGGTAAAGAAGTTTTCTCTCAAATTATTCATGCGTTATCTACCCGCAAACACAACGCATTCATAGCGGTCAACTGCGGTGCGATTCCGGAGGGAACCATCGACTCCGAACTATTCGGCCATGAGAAAGGCTCGTTCACCGGCGCTGTTGACAACCGTAAAGGCTATTTCGAAACCGTCAACGGCGGCACCATTTTTCTGGATGAAATCGGCGAAATGCCTTTGGGAACGCAGGCTCGCTTACTCCGTGTACTGGAAACCGGCGAGTATATTCGGGTTGGGAGCAGCAAGGTTCAAAAAACAGATGTCCGCGTGATAGCCGCTACAAACCGCGAACTGATTGATTTTACGCAAAAAGGCAAATTCCGCGAAGACCTCTATTACCGCCTCAATACCGTTCCTATTCGTGTTCCGGCGCTGCGTGACCGGAAAGAGGATATCATTTTATTGTTCCGGAAATTCGCAACTGATTTTGCAGAACGTTACCGGACGGCGCCCGTCCAGTTGTCGGATGCCGCCAAAGACGTTTTATTACAATACCCGTGGCCTGGCAATGTACGGGAACTCAAAAACATTGCCGAGCAGATATCGGTGCTCAGTAAAGACAAAAACATCAGCGGCGATGAAGCCCGCCAGTTTCTGCCGGCTCAATCCCACGCATCGTTGCCCGTTTTAAGTAATGGGATCGGCATGGTGAGTCAGTCAGAGTTTGCCAACGAGCGGGAGATCCTGTACAAGCTTTTTTTCGATATGAAAAAAGACGTGACGGAGCTGAAACGTTTGTTTTTTGACATGATGCAGCATCCGGGATCTGCCACGATGCAAACGCCTTTTCATGGTGATCCGGGCATACCATCGACGGAACCATCGTTTACAAGTATCGGCCATGGCGGCAACACGGTGATCCTGCGAAGCGAACCCAATACTAGCATCCAACAACATGAAGAGGTAGAGGAATCCCTGAGCCTGACCGATAACGAAAAAGAGTTGATCATCAAGGCACTCAAGAAACATCGGGGCCGACGCAAAGATGCGGCCGCCGACCTGGGCATCAGCGAACGTACCCTTTACCGAAAACTGAAGGAATACGACCTCGAACATTTGTAAAACCGGCTATACTAAAATTCAGGCAATCCACTACCTTTACCTTCATATCTGATTGAATACATGCGCCGGCTATCGATACCCATTCAAACACCTTTGATTGCTTTTTT
>JBJTXG010000188.1:0-2467 GCA_046082125.1 Ferruginibacter sp.
CTTTTTTGGTTAGCAAGAGATACATGCCGGCAATCTTTCTAACGCCATCATCGGTACCAATGATTTGCAGTGCCGGACGAATCGTTTCCGGATAATTTCTGCTCAAGCCACTGATCATACAATCGGCCTCGCCGGTTTCCACCATCATACAACCGAAATGGTTACGGTCTTTCATAGCTTTCAGGGCTTCATATTGGTTGACTCCTTTTCGGTTTCTTTTCTCAAAAAATAACGCGCCGAATTTTTTACGTGCATCTTCATGTTCATCATCTTTAGGATCGATGATGGCCATATCGTCGAGGTCAACTGAATTGGATTCGGCAATCCCGCGTATTTTTTTCTCATTACCTAACAGGATAGGGTACCCGATTCCTTCTTCAACTACTTGTTGTGCCGCTTTTAAAATTTTGGCATTTTCTGCATCAGCGAATACAATCCGTTTAGGATTATTCCGGGCTTTGTTGATCAGGATGCGGCTCAACTGGTTGTCGAGACCCAGTCGTTTGTTCAATTCAATTTCATAGGCCTCCCAGTTGGAGATCTGAATCCGGGCTACTCCGCTTTCTATGGCTGCTTTGGCAACAGCCGGAGCAACGGTAGCCAGCAGGCGCGGATCGAACGGTTTGGGTATGATATAGGTTGGTCCGAATGAGATCGTTTTTTCGTTGTAGGCCAGGTTGACAATATCCGGAACCGGTGTTTTAGCCAGTTCGGCCAGGGCTTTTACGGCTGCCAACTTCATGGTTTCATTGATTTGCCGGGCCCGGACATCCAGCGCACCCCGGAAGATGTATGGGAAGCCCAGTACATTGTTTACCTGATTGGGAAAATCACTTCTGCCGGTGGCCATGATTAGGTCTTTGCGTACGTGCATGGCTTCATCATAACCGATCTCCGGGGTTGGGTTAGCCATGGCAAAAACAATCGGGTTTTTGGCCATCGACCGAATCATATCAGGGGTGACTACATTACCTACACTCAAACCCACAAACACATCGGCATCACGCATGGCTTTACTTAGATCATATTCTTTGAATTTTGTATCTACACAGAAGGGGCGTTTCTGCTCAGAGATATCTTCTCTTCCAGTATGAATGATTCCTCCTTTATCGAAGACCATAAATCGATCCGGACGAGCACCCAGGGATACATATAACTGAATACAGGCCATCGCAGCCGCACCCGCTCCATTGACCACGAACCGAATTTTATCAATGCGTTTCTTCTGAATGTCCAGGGCATTTAGCAACGCGGCAGCCGAAATGATGGCGGTTCCATGTTGGTCATCATGCATGACCGGTATATTGCAACGCTTTTTTAGTTCCTGTTCAATGTAAAAACATTCCGGAGCCCGAATGTCTTCCAAGTTGATACCACCAAAAGTGGGTTCCAGGGCTTTTACAATATCAACAAATTTCTGTGGATCAGTTTCATCGATCTCAATGTCAAACACATCGATGTCGGCAAAAATTTTAAACAAGACCCCTTTTCCTTCCATGACCGGTTTGCCGGCCGCTGGACCAATATTCCCAAGTCCTAATACGGCGGTTCCATTACTTATGACTGCCACCAAGTTTCCTTTGGCAGTGTATTTATAAACGTCGTCAGGATTTTCAGCGATTTCTTTACAAGGTTCGGCTACGCCGGGCGAATAGGCCAGTGATAGGTCTCGTTGTGTTTTGGTTTCTTTGGACGGAATAACCTCTATTTTACCGGGTCTTCCTTTTGCGTGGTATTCCAGCGCTTCTTGTTTACGAATTTGTTTTGCCATAGTTGTAGAATATATCAGGTTACGGGTATCGTTTACACCATCTTGTCTAGAACTTGCCTGATCGACCAAACGCAAAAATAGGAAGTTTGAACGTTGTCAGCTCTTTTATCGTACGATCCACCTTCTTGCAGGTGTACTTGTTAAAAACGGTGAATGGTTTACTAATTCGAGGCCAATTCACAAATCATTCAATCCTTAGATGGTTGAATCATATTATTATCATGGGAGGCAAAGTGGGTTTTACACCTTATTTAAAACGTGAAATATGAAACAATTAATTCTTGTTTTTTTAGCTGTTTTTGTACACTATTACGTAATTCTCAGGATTTCAACAAAATCGTAAGAGTAATAAAATTATAATTCGTGAATGAAGACTGGGAAGAAATAGAGACGGCCTATTCAACCGAAGATTTTTTTATCATTGACAAATTGGATATTATCATTGGAGAACATACATTCAAAACCTACGGCGATTCTAAGAAAAACGAATATGAAGACCACGTCGCATACACGTGGAAAGCAGTGAACTCCAAAGGGGAGAAATGTTACGTTATCATAAAACGATTCAACCCCAAAATCACCACGAATTATATTTTTTGTATCGTATACACATCTGGAATTATGTATGAATACGAAATAATATATCAAGAATAAGGAGTTTTGATACCATATGAATAAGAAAATGATGCTTCTATT
>JBJTXG010000189.1:0-4048 GCA_046082125.1 Ferruginibacter sp.
CCTTGGTTTTTTGTAGTCCCTGATCCAGCGATTCCTCTTGCAGTTTCTTACCAAATAATTTATTAAATAAGCCCATAAGAAATTAAGTTCAATAAGTTTAATAGGTTTAATAAGTTCAATAGGTTCATTTAATAATTTAGATCTGTTAACACAACACAGAGGCTATTACCTGAACAACAATATCAAATTTTTGCTTTTAGAAATCTAAATTAAAACAAAAAAAGCCATTCCGGTTATACGAAACAGCTTTCAATATATGATAAGAACACTTTCTTACTGTCCTAAGTGCTCCTTAATTTTATCTTTATGTACAATCGCCTCTTTAAAGGTATAGGCCCCTGTTTTCGCACTACGAACCGTACGAATCACCTTTACCCAGTTTTTCGCTTCGGCGGCTGCCTTTTGGTCTTTTGTCTTGATCGCGGTTTTAGCTGCTTTTGCCATTGCGTATTTTTTTTAGGAAGGTGGAATGCTTCCGGTTATTACTTGATTTCTTTGTGTACGGTTACACGCTTCAGGATTGGATTGAATTTCTTCAGCTCCAAACGCTCCGGTGTGTTTTTCTTATTCTTCTTGGTGATGTAACGGCTGGTTCCGGCCATACCGCTGGTTTTGTGCTCCGTGCACTCCAAAATCACCTGAACTCTGTTACCTTTCTTTGCCATGATATCTTGATTTTCGGGAGATTAAATTTTTTCGCCGGCTGCACGCAATGCCTTGACAACACTGTACAAACCGTTTTTGTTGATGGTTCGGATGGCCTCAGACGAAACCTTCAGGGTAACCCATTTATCTTCCTCTGCGAGAAAAAACCGCTTGGTTTGCAAGTTTGGTAAAAACCGACGCTTGGTCTTAATGTTGGAGTGTGATACTTTATTTCCGGTGATGGGTCGCTTTCCGGTTACCTGACATACTCTGGCCATGATCCTTAATTTTGGAGGGCAAAGGTATGGATAAAATACCGCAATATAAAAACCATTGTCAAAGTTTTTTTACCTTGTAGCTCGTCATAGCGGAACCGAACAAAAAAAAGGCCTTTATATTGCATTTACCTGAAAATCAATAGCATGGAATGGACGAAACTAACCGTCACCCACACCAACGGCACCCGATTTCTGACCAAGATGGACGGATCCTCCTTTTACATGGATGCGCCGGACGAGCACGGTAACCGTAACGGAGTCAGTCCCAAACGACTTTTACTGGCCGGACTGGCCGGTTGTACCGGGATTGATGTAACGATGTTGCTGGACAAAATGCGAGTAGCCTTTACCGACTTTGCCATCGACGTGCAGGCCCGACAAACAGCATCTGTGCCGGTTGTATATGATCAGTTCATCATTCGGTATCGTATTCGGGTACAGCCCGATGACCAGGAGAAAGTGAACCGCGCTGTCCAACTTTCTAAAGAGAAATATTGCGGCGTGAGCGCTATGTTTCATCATTTTGCGGAGATTTCCTGGGAGATCGAGTGGCTGAACTAAAAACGCCACACCAAACTCACACACTAACCCATTTTTTGAACCGTACTTTGCATGAACACCGAATCCACCATGATCCAATCACACCGCCAATCGTTCAACCAGCAATTTACCGACCGCGCCTATCAGGATTTTTTGGCACAGGTTTCATCGAACGCGCCTGGTTGCCTCGACTTTCGCATCGCGGAAACGCCCGTATTTGTTCCGGTTGCATTACGGGATAAGATGCTGGATACCTGCGAAGCCATCCTTGACCTGATCACCGATCCGGAATTTAAAGAATACACCGAGAACAGCATTCCACCTCAATACCGCATGCCGGGTGAGTCAGAACGGCCGGAGATGCTGGTATTCGACTTTGGTGTCTGTCGGGATGCACAAGGAGTCATTCAACCACAACTCATCGAAATGCAAGGCTTTCCGTCAATGTATGGCCATCAGCTATTATTAGACGAATGTTTCAGAGCCCATTTTTCAATACCCGAAAATGTAACACCTTACCTAAATGGATACACGAAAGAAACGACAGTCGCTCTACTACGCGATATGATCATAGGCACGCACCATCCAGGCGAAGTTATATTACTAGACGTCTATCCGGAGAAACAAAAAACAAGAATTGATTTCTATCTGCTGTCCGAGATGCTGGGCATACCTATCGTGTGTGTGACTGATATTCGTGCCGAGGGCAATAAACTCACTTATCTGAAAAACGGTACCGCCTACCCGATCGCACGCATATTTAACCGCATGATTTTCGATGACCTTGAACAGCATGGCCTCAGTACAATCCTTGACTGGAAGAAGCGCTATGCCGTAGAATGGATTCCACATCCTCAATGGTTTTACCGTATCAGCAAATACACGATGCCATTCCTCCATCATCCGCATGTACCTGACACGTTTTTTCTGAACGCCGTCAAACAACCCCTGGACTTAACACAGTATGTACTCAAACCACTTTTTTCGTTCGCCGGACAAGGCGTGATCATCGATGTAACGCCGAACGATATTGCCTCCATTCCCAATCCGGAGAACTGGATTCTGCAGCGCAAGGTTCACTATGCCCCGATTGTTCAAACGCCCGACGAGCCGGCTGTTACCGAAATACGTCTTTTCTACTTCTGGAAAAAAGAATGGAGTCGTCCCAAAGCAGTATACAACCTCGCCCGGTTGAGCAAAGGCAAAATGGTTGGCACCCGCTACAACCAGGATAAAACATGGGTTGGCGGTACCCTCGCCTATTTTGAAAAAAGTGCTCACCAGGCATTGAACCAATTGTAATCAAACCGAATCAGCCAACCCGCCGGGGTTGTACGGTTCAGCTGGTTGGATACCGTAAAGCGGTAAGACACATCAAGCCGCATGGTACTCAAAAAAACAAATTGGACCACTGGCGCCACATCCACAAACGTTTTTCCTGTATGGAGATTGGTTTGGCCCATAAATTCCACCATGCCATTCAAATTAGTTTGACGATAACCAGTATATACCGTGGGTAAAAAAAGTTTGCCGATCGATGCCGTAAAATTCATGGCTGATTTTTCGCGCCCGTCGCGTGTCCATTTATTACCGGATCCGTTGTCGGCCGCCCGTACGTAGGATGCTGATCCGGATAGCGCCACTTTATGCAAGAGTTTGGTAAGAATGAGCCCAGCCTCCGCGCCGGTGTTGTGACCATTGAGGTCGATGGCCTCTTGGTGCAGATCGCTCTTATTCCATGCAAGCCGCGTGAACATGGCTGCTCGTACATGAGTATGTATGTCATCTTCACTGAAGAATCGCCATTTCCCATAAAAGCCCATCCCTTCATATCGCGATTGGCCACTACGGCTCGAAAAGAACCCCTCGATATGCATCATCCAGTTTTTGGAAACGCCTACCATCAACTCCGGTAACAAATGCGTATTACTGGATTGATCGACCGGATCATACATGATGGTTGATGTTAGTCGGATACCTATGTTTTTGGCCGGCATATTACTCGCCGGTTCGGTATAGGTAAAGAACTCCTGGCCTTGAACCGCCTGCAATAACCATCCCGTGAATAGCATACTTAATAATAATCGCATGATGTTGATTTAACATAATCGGGCCATGAGAACATAGCCCGATAGGATTTTATAATCGGGTGATGTGATAAACCCTCGTTCCTTTCGCTGAGGAAGTTGGACAACAAGCAGCCGTGTAGCCAGTTTTGAAACAGGACATGCTCGTCCAGGTTGCATACTTCTTCCAGGCTTTCGTTGGAACAAAACCTTTATCCAGCATCCGAAAACGAAGTTTGCCTTGTATAGATTGAGTCGGCATATTCATGAAGTGAAACAGCTGGCCATCCAAATCTGTATGTTGGTCTGGCTCGATACCTAGGGTATCAAGTTGCAGATCGAACTCCAGGTTGGCGATGAAAAAACCGGCATCTTCCACTTTTTTTCGCAGCTGATCAAACGAAGGTGAGTTCCCTTCTTTGATATCCATATGAAACGTGGATGTTTTCACGTTTGCTTGAATCTTATCAACGAACGGTAGCGTTTGCAGGGATTTCAAAATGGCATTACTGCACATAC
>JBJTXG010000190.1:0-6187 GCA_046082125.1 Ferruginibacter sp.
AAAAGACCTTTACTACCAAAAGAAATAATCGCCAATTTTACCCTTGTATATCCGTTCCTTTTTTTTCTTTTTAATTACCATCATCGCTTTTTCAGCCGTGGCTCAATCTCATCGAGTTGAACTTCGGTTGATTCAGACTGAAACAGGTAATGGGTTTCCCTCGGTACATTGTGTACATGTGTCGGACTCGGTCGTTTTATTCAATGGTATATTGAAAAAGAACCGATTTCTGGAAACCCGGCTGGGTGAATCCTATTGCTTGAAGGCCACACATCTTGGAGTGATTATCCTCGATACGGTGTTTCAGGCGACCGATCAGCTGATGCTTCTGAATGTTACGGTACCCACGTCGATTTCATCCATGAAAACGGTGGTTGTTGTTTCCAAAAAACCCCTGATCAAAGAAGAAGACGATAAAACCATTGTAGATGCGACGGTGCTGAGTGAAAGCAGTACCAATGCATTTGAGGTACTTGAAAAAACACCCGGTGCCATTATCGATCAAGACGGCAATATCTATCTGAATAGTACCACCCCGGCCACCGTGTTTATTAATGGGAGAGCGATGAAGCTTAGTGCGGCCGATATCAGTTCCCTGCTGAAAAGTTTGCCCGCCAACAGTGTGCAAAAAATTGAAATCCTGCGAACCCCATCCGCCAAATTTGATGCGGCCAGTTCCGGTGGTATTGTAAATATTGTTTTGCGGAAAGGTGTTCGGTTGGGTCGGGGCGGTAGTGTAAACATCGGTTATTTTCAGGGCGTCTATGCCACCCAAACGGCCGGCTTTACCATGAATAACAGTGCTGGTCAGTCCAATACATACCTCAGCTACCAATATACCAACCGCACGAATTTTGAAGAGATCATCAGTGAGCGGTATTTTCAATCCGATAGTACGCGCTTCAACCAATCTTCTTTTACCCGTTATCCTGGAACGACCCACTATGCGGCCATTGGAACTGATTTTGCCCTCCGGCCCCAATGGAATCTATCGTTGGACCTCCGCTATACGGGCACCAAAAACAACAGTGAAGCGGAAAACAACATCGATGTGTTACGCGGTTTCAACAATAGCTCGCTTGGAAACACCCGATCGGTCAGCAACAACGATAACTACTCCCATTTTCTGGCTCAAACAGCACAGCTAAAATATAAATTGGATTCATTGGGCAGTGAGTGGACAACCCAGCTGGAATATAGTTTTTACCGGTACAGCAATGATCAGCAATACACCAATCGTTCAACGCTTATCAACGGGCCCTCGACGGCCGGAACAGGTGAGCTGCTGACTAAAAAAAACATCGTGAGTATTCAATCGGATCTGGTGTGGAAGCTGCCCCGGAAATATACGTTGGAACTGGGTGTCAAATCGGGCGTTACGGGCAGTCAGAATAATGCCGCTTTTTTGATAGATACCGGAAACAACGTCTATACCACCGACCGCTTTCAAACCAATCGGTATCGGTTTCAGGAACAAATTCATGCGGCGTATTTCCAAGGCTCACGAACGTTTGGCAAATGGGTGATCAAGCCCGGTGTTCGTTTTGAAATCACCGATATGGAGGGCCATCAGACCATTCCCGGCGACACATCGTTCTACATCCGACGCAGCGATTTTTTCCCGTATGTCTATATCAAACATCCCATTTTGAGAATGTATGGTCAAACCCTGATGGGCAGTTTGATTTTTCGCAAGAGCATTCGTCGGCCGTATTATGAAAGCCTGAATCCGTTTCCACGGTTCATTGATCCGTTTTTATTTGAAGTGGGTAATCCGAATTTGAAACCTCAGTTTACTACCAACGCCGAATTCAATGTAACATTCAATGATATTCCGGTCGTAGCGGCAGGGATCAACCGCACGCGATCCATTTTCAATGGGGTGGTTTATCAGGACGATGTGACTAAAATCGCCTATCGAACGTTTGATAACCTGGGTAAAAACGATGAGGTTTATTTCCGACTGATTACCGGTATTCCGCCAGGCAAACGGTATTTCTTTTATTTGGGCGGGATCTATAATCACACCCGCTATGATGGGCTTTTCCAAAACAGGCCTTTTCAATTCCGTCAGGGAACGTATACGCTGTTCACCTATCACGAGTATAAAATCACCAAAAAGTTTACAGCCAGCCTGCAGGGCTTTTTCCGTTCCAAAGCCATTCAAAATCTTTACACCCTGGATGATTTTGGGGGGATGTTTATCTCTTTTAATCAAGCCTTATGGAACCGGAAGGCCAACTTGATTATTTCCTGCAGCGACGTATTTAGAACCAATCGCGCTGAATTCCGGTTTGATCAGAACAACCAGCAGGTTTCCGGCACACGAATCAATGATACACGCCGATTCGGAGTCACTTTGCGATATAATTTCGGTTTCAAGCCCAAAGAGGATAAAAAACAAGGGTTTGATCAGCCTTCTGAAACAAAGGAATGAGGCGATAACGGAGTGTTTACAAAACGGTGTAACTAGAAAAAACCTTTGATAGCTTTGGTTCGAACCACACACGAATGCAGACGCTACGGTTTTATAATCCGGACATTTATCGTCCAAATCTGCATCCAGATAATCGTTGATTTGTCTGGACCAGGCACGAACCACACACGAACCAGGCACGAACCACACACGAACCAGGCACGAACCGCACACGAACCAGGCACGAACCGCACACGAACCAGGTTCGAACCAAGCACGAACCATATACGAATGCCGGTACTAGTATGAAATCAGTCAATCTTTCAATCACGTTGAACTCGGACTCCTCCATTCGATCCTATAGAATGAATCCCATAATCCGTTCATCATTTTCTAAAATTATGGGAGTTCTTATGAAACAACCATGTGAATGAGGTTCGAATCATACGCGGCAAAGGGGCCTCTCTATACCCTCAGACATGTCGCTAATCCCAATACTTTCATTTAAATAAACAGCCGCTCAGCTTCTGCCACACTTTCCGGTTTGCCAACATCGATCAGTTTATCACCACTGTGTTCATAGCCCATGATGCAATATTGATTGGCAAGGCTTAGGTAGGTTTCGGTCAGGGAGAATTTTCCGGTCTGCGGTATTGTATCGAAAATAGCCGGATCGAAAACAGCTACACAGCTGTATGCGAACAGGTTCATCGTTGAGGAGCTTCGTTTGATTTTTTCTTCACCCGTTTGTTGGTTTTTCCACCCGCAGAGTCGCATCTGTTCATCCATCAGAAAGCCGCGACTCGATTCTCGGCGTGTAACCGCCAGCGTTATGAACGATTGTTGTTTGTTGTGAAAAGCCAGCAGATTGTTCAGATGTAGGTTGGTGAGGAAATCGGCATTAAGTGTGATAAAAGGTTCTTGGCCGGCTAGCAGGGGAGCGGCTTTCAGGAGTCCACCACCGGTTTCGAGGACTGCGTCGCTCTCATCACTGATTTGGATCTGGCTTCCCCAGCCTTTGCTTTTTTGAATTGCATCGATGATTTGTTCCGAGAAATGATGCACATTCACCACCACTTCACTGATGCCATACTCTTGAAGGTATTCTATATTGCGCTGCAGCAGTGATTTTCCGTTGACGATGGCCAATGCTTTTGGATGATGGTCGGTCCACGGTTTAAACCGTGTCCCCAGTCCGGCCGCAAAAATCATAGCTTTCATGCGTGCTTGTTTATCAGGATTGGGTAGAGGATGGGAGTGTTTTAACCCAGTTTGCACGGTTCAAATGATGCAGTTCGGTTTTGACACCATAGGTTTCACGGATATGACGTTCGATGGTTTCAGCCGCATATACACTGCGGTGTTGTCCACCCGTACAACCAAAACTGATTTCGAGGTATTCAAATCCTCGCTCAATATAATTTTCAATGGTAATCCCTACACTGTCTTTAATATGCTGTATAAAAGCAGGCATCCGGGTGTGCTCTTCCAGAAAAACTTGTACAGACTTATCCTGCCCGGATTGTGTTTTATATTCAGTGATGCGTCCTGGATTCAAAATGCCGCGGCAGTCGAATACAAATCCGCCACCGTTCGCATGATTGCTTTCGGGGTATCCGTTTTGCAGGTACGAAAAACTCTGTACCCGAACGATCAGTGGTGTTTTCTCATTGGCTCGAATGGGCACAAACGTTTTTTGAAAGGCCTCATGGGTAATGGCTTCCAACACTTTTTTTAGGGTTGGGTATGTATCCGGAATCGGATGTTGTGCTAAATAATTACTCAGTTGTTTCAATGCCGGCGGAATGCTTTGAATAAAATGACTCTTTTTTTCAAATAATCCTCTAAAGCCGTAAGCACCCAGGGTTTGCAACATGCGGAGTAGCACACATTGCTGATAGCTGGTTTGAAGAACGACTGGATCTACCGGAGGGTTCGATACCTTATTCAATTGCTCACAGTATGTTTCGAACAAGGTGTTTTTCCATGCATCCGACAAGCGGGCTTTTGCCTGCCAAAGCAGCGATGCCAAGTCGTATCCCAGGGGTCCTCTCATGCCGCCCTGATAATCGATGAAGGTGATTTTATCTGTATTGACCTGGATATTTCGTCCCTGAAAATCACGATACATAAAGCCGGTGGGTTGTTTGAAGGCGTCGCTGTGACTCCAGTTCTCCAACTCCGTGAACAATTGGTCTTTTTTATACGAAATGCCCAACGGATCCAGAAAGTAATATTTGAAATACAACAGATCGGCCAGGATTGCTTTTTGATCAAATGCGGCTGCAGCTAAACAACGACTATAGTCCAGCTGCTGATCAACGCATTGCTGTAAGGTTGCTAATTGGGTTACGGCCTGCCGGTAAAGCGCCAATACCTGTTCAGTGGGTCCTTCGTTGAGCAATACATCCAGCAGACAACGCGAGCCGGCATCGTCCTGAATGTACAGGGTGTGGTCGGTGTTGGTGGCCCATATCACCGGTACGGGAGCCTGACAGGCTTGAAGCACAGTGGTAAAATAGTGAAAAGTGTCATTCTCGGCCTTGTCCGTATTCCAAGTGGCGATGCAGGTGCTGCCATCGGTATGATAGATTCGATAATAACGGCGATGGCTACCCGCAGGCGGAATCGCTTCGATGTCACGTATTGGTTTGTTTACACCAGACGCATGCAATGCACGGATTTGGTCGAGAATAATATTCATTACGAAGCGTAAAGATACAGCTAAGCGTAGATATGGCCGGTAGGCATCAATCCGGTTGCTCGATCCTCTCCTGTCGCATCATCGGAAACAGCAGCACATCCTGTATACTGTGCTGGTCGGTAAGTAACATGCACACTCGGTCTACACCAAAACCAACACCGGCGGTGGGCGGCATGCCGTACTCCAACGCTCGTAGAAAATCGTGATCAATGAACATGGCTTCATCATCACCCCGCTCCATGAGCTTAACTTGTTCTTCAAAGCGTTCCCGCTGATCGATAGGATCGTTTAACTCACTATAAGCGTTAGCGATTTCTTTACCGTTGATCATCAGCTCAAACCGCTCAACGAGTCCGGGTTTTGAACGGTGTTTTTTGGTCAGTGGACTCATCTCCACCGGATAATCGGTGATGAAAGTAGGTTGTATGTAATGATGTTCACATTTCTCGCCAAAAATTTCATCAATCAGTTTGCCTTTGCCCCATTTTGCATCGGCATGAATACCCAGTTGGCGACAAACATCTCGGATACCGGCTTCATCCATCCCGGAAAGATCAAACCCGGTGTGTTCCTGAATGGCATCGAACAACGTCACCCGCCGATAGGGTGCTTTGAATGAAATTGGCTGTCCGCTCACGGTACATTCGGTCGTGCCGTTTACGGCGATGGCGGCATGTTCTAGCAATTGCTCCGTCGTTTCCATCATCCAGGTATAATCTTTGTATGCCACATAAAATTCGAGGATAGTAAACTCGGGATTGTGCGTGCGATCCATGCCTTCGTTGCGGAAATTGCGACTGAATTCATACACCCATTCGAATCCGCCAACCACCAGTCGTTTGAGGTAAAGTTCATTGGCGATGCGGAGGTACATCGGTACATCCAGCGCATTATGATGCGTAATGAACGGTCGTGCGGCGGCGCCACCGGGGATACTTTGTAATACCGGTGTATCTACCTCCAGCGCGCCACGGTCGTTCAAAAACTGCCGAACGGCATTCATGAATTTGGTGCGCTTGATGAATACCTCTTTTACGCCGGGATTCACGATCAGATCGGCATAGCGT
>JBJTXG010000191.1:0-3102 GCA_046082125.1 Ferruginibacter sp.
TCGTTTATGTTTGATTTATGTTGTAATCGACATCGCTCTCGCTCCATTCTGAATTTCTACTGCATTTCTTTTTTTTAACGCTGCCTCCTATTTTCCTCGCAATAATAGGAAACAGTATTTTATTAACTAAAATCAAGTAAAAATGAAAATGATGATTGCCGGTTCTCGCCACTTTAATTCAAACGAAACATTTATTGACGCGCTACACGAATTTATTGATCGACAATCACGAAAACCCGAGGCCATTCTACTCGACTACGATTTGAAAGATTACCGATTTTTTAAATACGCGCTTTCCTATGCAAACAAAAATAAAATTCACCTGATTGTCGAAAGCGCCCATTCGTTTTTAGGAAAACAAGGCGGCCAAATCAAACTAAAAAAACTAATTGGATCGGCTGACCATTGTATCTATTTCACGAACGAAAAAAAATCGACGCCACTCGAATTAGAATGCAGGCGCCAAAACAAATCGCTTCACGTATTCATTTCTAAATAAAACACACCTATGTATAAAAATACCACCGACTGGATTCAAAAAAACATCCCACCATCCATAACGGATCATGCGCCGGAGGACGAGCCGCGCAAAAAATCTAATATCCAACTTTTTGTAGAAAACCTGGAGAAAAGTTCGGGTAAAACCATTGAAGACTTGTTTCCCAAGATCATTCAGGGCTTTCTTGAAAACGCCTTTGAGGTTGATTGCAGCGAACTTCGCTACAAACCAAACAATGTGCGCGAAAGCAAATCTGGTTTCATCCTAATCGAAACCGATCCGATGTTTCGCATGATGCATCAACTCGAAACGGTTGTCGCGCTGGCCGATCAAATGCTAACGCCACGAAAACGATTTGATGGGATGGCGGCCGTATACGATTTATTTAAAGGAAGATCGCTATTCCGTTTTCTTTCGTTTCATGAAGCAGATGTTTACGAAACCACCTTTTTGATACAGGTTGTTCGAAAATTCATCATCGGTGATGACCTGTTGGACTTTAATGACCTGTGCCGATTTTTTCCACTAAGCCGCACCGCATTGATGATGGACATAGTGCTCAAAAAAGATGGTTTCTTTTTTACCGAGAACCTGATAGACTGTGTTGTAGTCGGAGATAACGACATTCGAATTAACGGCAACAAAACGCTGTTATCGCTTATTTTATCTTGATTATACTGGCTTTTCTATTAATAACCCAAAAAATCAATGTCATGAAAAAAACAACCTTCCGCGTTAGCAGCGTCGCATCCCGAACATTACTGTTCAGTATGTTATTATGCCTGGCTTCGTTTATTCTGTTCGGCCTGCTTTTGGCTGTTTTCGGTGAACGATTTGTCAATTACCTGATCATGATTCCTTTTTTAAGTGGTTATCTACATACCAACCTCACCCATTTTGGCCTCAACATGCTTTTGTTATTCGGCTTATTACATGCCGCCAGCAATGAATCCTATACTTATAAAGACCTTTTTCGGATTACTTTTTTAATCTCGTTGTTATATCTGCCTGTTGCGATATTTGGCATTACCGATCCGGCTGTTGGTATTTCAGGTACCGTTTATTTTTTGATGGCCCGTTATTTTTTATCGATGAACAATAAACAAACGGGTATTTTATGGTTGTCCGGCATCCTTCTACTAGAATTATTTTCACACACCCCAGAGAGCCGGGTGGCTTACGGAGTACATTATCTGGGTGTATTAGTGGGCGCCCTCTCTCTAAAGAGACCAATATTTTGGGGCTTTCAACTACGCCCCCTTTGTACCAATAATCCCAGGAACCAGATCGACATTGAAAAGAATTCGTATTAATACATCCGATTTATAGAATTTTTAGCAGGGCCATTGATGCCGTTTTTGGTAATGTTGGCTAGATTGGAAAACGGTTGTCTCTCGAAAAAAAATTATTTCCCCTTTTAAATCTTGCAGCTATGAAAAAAAGTATCGCGTTTTTGTTTGCACTGTTTATTGCATTTCAAGCGTTCGCACAACACCGGCCTTTCACCTTATCGTATATAGCCTCCTTAGAATCAGGATACAACAAAGGTATTGTTCCGGTAAAAATCGAAAATGTGGACAGCCTGCTCCGCGTACTAAAAAAGAAGAAGCTCGCTTACAGCGTTAATAGTTATAATTTTAACGGCGAGTATGCGATCCAGGAAGACAGCGCCGGGTTTGGCAGTGGACAAACCATCATCAATGACCGAAGGAAGCGATTTATTTATTACAAAGAGACGCTCTTCCTGGGATCGCTCAGCCTGGTAGTGATTTCCGGAACAGACGCTCTTTGATTTTCTGTTCGCAAGAACTACAAACAAGCCCGAATTTCATCCACGACCCGCTGCATATCTTCATCCGTTATGTATGTGCTGCAGGGAATGCTCAAACAATGATTGTATAAAAAAGCCGATCGATCATTTTGTTGTACATAGATGCAATCACGGAACATAGGGAGCTGATTCATCGGCACCCAGAAAGGACGGCTTTGTAATTTAGCGTCGTTCAATCGCTGCAGCAACAGCCGTTGTTTTTCGGAAAAGAGCGTTGGCATCCACCAGTTAGGTTCTACACCCTCGAGTATTTCCTGAAACCGGATATCATCATAACCAGACAGGGCTTGTTTATAAAACGAAATAATGTGCCGTTTGCGGGTCAGAAATCCAGGCAGCTGTTCCATCTGGGCAACCCCCATCGCCGCGGATACATTCACCAACCGATAGTTGTAGCCAATTTCATCATGCAAATACTCAAACGGATCCGACTTGGCCTGAGTGGTCAGGTGCTTGGCTCGCTTTGCCAGGGATTCATCATCTGTAACGATCATGCCACCACCGCCGGTGGTAATGATTTTGTTTCCATTGTAACTAAACGTACCCATTTTCCCAAAGCTCCCGGCATGTTTGCCTTTGTAAAAACTACCCAGGGCTTCTGTGCTGTCTTCTATAACGGTTAGACGATACTGGTTGGCAAGATTGAGCAAACGATCCATGTCGGTCATGTTGCCCAACACATGCACGGGCATTAAAACCGGAATCCGTTTTCCTGTTTTTTTGTGATAGCAGACGCTGTCTCGCTGTTCGGTTTCTTGCTGTAAAAATTGTT
>JBJTXG010000192.1:0-4198 GCA_046082125.1 Ferruginibacter sp.
CTCCGGAAATCATTGAACGGTTTGAGCTTGGCTACAATCCCGCAGCGCCCAGCACCTTTTCTGACAACGCCATCCGCGCCGGCTATAACAAAGACCTGCTGCTTAAAACAGGGATTGTAGTTGAACGCGATGAAAGACTGGTCGACAATTATCGGGAACGCATCATCTTTCCCATACATAACCTAAGTGGAAAAGTTATTGGCTTTGGCGCCCGTATCATTCGATCTAACGATCGTTCACCAAAGTATATCAATACCAAGGAAAACGAGATCTACGTTAAAAGTCGGATCCTGTATGGCCTTTATCAGGCCCGACAAGCCATTGACCGGAACAATGAATGCCTGCTGGTGGAAGGTTATACCGATGTGATCAGTTTACATCAAGCCGGCATTGAACAAGTTGTTGCCAGTGGCGGTACATCGTTGACACAAGAACAACTGCGCCTGATCAGGAAGTACACCAATAACATGACCATTGTGTATGATGGTGACATGGCTGGTATTAAAGCGGCTCTTCGCGGACTGGATATGGCCGTTGAAGAAGGGTTGCAAGTTAAATTGGTGCTCATCCCCGACAAGGAAGATCCCGACAGTTACGTGCGTAAAGTGGGTAAGGATGCTTTTTTGCAGTTCATCCAGCGCGAGAAAAAAGATTTTGTTCTGTTTCAGCTTGAAGCCATACTCGCCGAAACCGGTGATGAACAAGAAAAAAAAGGTCGGGCCATTCGGCAGATTTCGGAAACGATTTCCCGCATGAACCGGGCCGAGGATTTTGTCAAAAAACAGGATTATATCCGGTCTGTGGCCGCCATGCTCCACATTGATGAAGCCGGATTAAACAACCTCATCAATCAACTTACCCGGGAGCGCCTACAGACAGAATATAACAGAGAATCGAATAACACCATACTTCCGAAAGAGACCGATCTGAATCCGGATACGACTACCGAATTTCCCGCTACCGACCTGCTCCTCCAAAAAGATTATCAACAGGAAAAAGCGTTACTGCGCTGCCTACTCGAATTTGGACAACGAACATGGACAGACGATGAACCCATTGCAACCATTATCTTCCAACAATTTGACGAATGGGAGTTAGCAGAACTCATAGATGACTCCAACATTCTTTCGGTGTTCATGCGCTATCGCGAAGCACACCGAAACGGCGAAAATCCGGATGCCCGTCAATTTCTGTATCATGCCGATCCGGCTGTTGCCCAAACATGTATTCAAGCATTGGTGGAAGAACCAGAGATCAGTCCTAACTGGGAAGCCATTTATGAAAGCCCCATTCCATCCCGCGACGATCTATACAAAGAAATAACACAATCAACGCTCATCTATTTTAAACTTCGAAAAGTCCGAAAAATGATTCGTACGAATCAAGAAGAGCTCAATCAACCATTGGACTACGACCAGCAGCGGATAAACATTGAAACACATCAGATACTAAAAAAAATGGAAGCCGATCTGTTAAAACAAATTGGCACCGTCATTTATAAATGAACCTCTTCCCTATTAGCCGCTCCATGCGAGTGATTACTCTTTTTCTTGTTTCACTGAAGGGTTTATCCCTCTTTGCACAGACTGTCAGAGATCCCGGGCTGCCCAAATGCAGTCAAAGCGGACAAATCGTTCATCACCCTGGGTTCAGCCTTTGCTATCACGAAAGCCATGAACAAGCTTCGTGGGTAGCGTATGAGCTCACTGCCGCTGAGACCATTGGTACATACAAGCGCACCGACCGATTTTTTGAGGATCCCTTCGTCAAAACAGGTTCGGCATCCGATATCGACTACAAAGGGTCCGGATTTGATCGTGGTCATTTGGCTCCGGCTGCCGATATGGGCTGGTCAGCCGAAAGCATGATTGCTTCTTTTTATTACAGCAATATGAGTCCGCAACTACCTGGTTTCAACCGGGGAATATGGAAATCGCTGGAGGAATTGATCAGAACATGGGCACGGCAATACACGGCCATTCAGGTTGTCACCGGTCCGGTATTGGAAAAGGACTTACCAACAATAGGCATTCATCAAGTTCGTGTTCCCCGATATTATTACAAAGTCATTTTATGGAATGATCCGTTGAAACCCAAAGCCATTGGTTTTTTGATGGCAAACCAGTCATCAAAGGAATTGCTTTCGCGACTGGCCGTTTCGGTTGATCAGGTTGAAAAGTGGACCGGTATTGATTTTTTTTCCGGGCTTCCCGATGATATTGAAAATACAGTTGAGAAGTCCTTCTCTACCAGCGACTGGGTTTGGCAATCTGTAAGACCGGCGATATCCATCGGTACGAAACCAGGTACAAGAGGGTCGACTCAAACATCCACAGGACATACCTGTGCAGGAATCACTCAAAAAGGCGCACCTTGTAAAAATCGGGTAAAAGCTCCGGGGGGATATTGTTATCACCACAAACCGTAGACAAAATTATACTTCCGACAATGCCCACTCCACATCCTTTACTGCAGCGATTTTCGTAGTTCGTTGCTTTTTTTCTGTCGTTTGGCCAGCCAAATGCTTATAATTAACGATCTCCGTTGCACACCAAACCGTATCGAGTTCGATGGTTTCGGCACGAACCAATTGCAATTCGTCCATGATGGGCCAATGAGGATGCCTACAAAGATCACTGGCAATTTTTGCTGTGGGCTTAGGCGTAGCAATCCACAATCTAGAATCGGTATTTAAGGCCGGTTTAATTTCCCGCAGGATGTCGGTCAGCTGCCGAATACTGACAGCAAACACCAACGCGAAATCGACTTTACGGCTGCGCAACAGCGGAGTTAGGTTTTTAGCAAATGATAATTTGGCAAACGGCTTCTCAAGCGAAGAAGGCAAGCCCTGAATCAACATGTTTTTTTGCTGTACAAGATGGAGTTTCTCCAAAATCGTAGGAATGGCCATACGGAAAGTTGGGTTCTAGTGAAACAATTGACAGATACAGGATTCCGTGCATTCAAAGGGGGAATACAAAGGTAGGCGAACAAGCTGATTTGTTCAAGAAAAACAGGGAAAAAATAGAAAAAACATCGAACTATCGGGGTTTATAATACCGAAGTGCCTCATCCATATGCTTTTGCAATTGCTGTATACGATTTTGATTGGATGGATGGGTAGCTACAAACTCAGGCACCTTCGACTTATCCAGCGCATCCATCCGTTTCCAAAAAGCGACGGCCTCCCGTGGGTCGTATCCAGCCAATGCAGCCAGAATGATTCCAAACTGATCGGCTTCATACTCTCCTTTCCGAGAATTGGGAAGCTGATAACCGACAACGGATCCCGGCACAAAAACCGCATTGAATATTTCCTGAGCCCTTTCGTTACCCTGTGTGAAAATATTACCCACAACCTGAATACCCTGAGCGATCAGTGCGCTGCTTAACCGTTCGTTACCGTGTTGGGCTAATGCATGCATAATTTCGTGCCCCAAAACAGCCGCTAGGGCATCTTCATTTTTCGTGACACCCAAAATACCGGTATATACAACCACTTTACCGCCGGGCATGCACCAGGCATTCACCTCGTCACTTTTTACAAGATTGAATTCCCATCGGTAACCATCAAGATTAGACTGCACGCCCTTGATTTTGGCAAACTCCGCTACGGCCGTCTCCAACCTTTTACCAACTCGCTTGACCATATCCGCATCGTTGTTTGTTCTATCGGACACCACTTTATTTTGCGACAGAAAACTGCGGTAGGCCATCTCACTTTGCTTTTGTAACACAGACTCGGGAATCAGTAACAACTGCTTGCGGTTGGTGTAGGAATTTTGCGTACAAGAGCAAATGCTGGCCATCAACAACATGAACGGTATGAAGAGGTCTTTCCGCATAAACTACCTGTTATCTTCTTTTCTCCTTTTTTTGGAAGTGAACGAGATGCGACTTTCAACACCTTTAATCAATCGGGATATATTTTTTTGATGGGTTACAATGACCATACCGGCGACCAACAAGGCAAAAACACGATACAGAATTTCATCCTCATTCCAGATCCACAAAACTGAAATTGGTAACATGGCCGCGGCCAATATGGAGCTTAAGGAAACATATCGAGTAAGAAATAATACTAAAATAAAAACGGCCGCACAGCAAGCAGCAATTAATGGCTGGATAGCTATCATCATCCCCAACAACGTAGCCACTCCTTTGCCTCCTCGAAACTGAGCAAAAAGCGGAAATACAT
>JBJTXG010000193.1:0-3780 GCA_046082125.1 Ferruginibacter sp.
CGCCATATTCACTCAGGGTTTTGCGCTTTTTACTTGCGCCCTGCTGACCGGGAGGATTGCTGTTTTTTGTCAGCCATTTTCCATTTCCGGTAATGAGTTCGCCGAAGCGGCGAGAGATTTTGGTCTTTGGACCGGTATAACGTGCCATAATAGTAACTGCAGACCTTTTGGTGACGATGCATCATCAAAAGGTCCTTAAATGGATGATGCACCCTTATAAATAGTATACTTTATACTCTTCTTTTCTTCGGAGGACGACAACCGTTATGTGGCAGCGGCGTTACGTCTTTAATCATGTTCACTTCCAGACCGGATTGTGACAGCGAGCGAATAGCTCCTTCGCGACCACTTCCCGGACCTTTAACGAAAACGTCCACGCGCTTTAAACCAGCATCAATGGCGGTACGAGCCGCGTCAGCAGCAGCCATTTGAGCCGCGTACGGCGTATTTTTTTTACTGCCCCGGAAGCCCATTTTACCGGCTGATGCCCAAGAGATTACCTGACCGTTTTTGTTGGTCAGACTAATGATGATGTTGTTGAATGTGGCCGAGATGTGCGCGTCTCCGTAGCTGTCTACTTTTACAACGCGTTTCTTCGAAGAGGCTTTACCGCCCTGGCCTTTTTGCTGTGCTTTTGCCATGATAGGTGATCGTTTGTTTTTGGGTTGACCCGGAGGTTCATCCGGATTGAGTCTTTTTCTCCTGCCGACTTCATGCGATCCGAAAAAAACTCAAAATAGAAGTCGATATATTTTAAGGGGGGTCTCCCCTCTTTGTTACTTAGTTACTTTCTTTTTACCGGCAACCGTTTTACGTTTTCCTTTGCGGGTACGGCTGTTGGTACGGGTTCTTTGTCCACGAACCGGCAAACCTTTCCGGTGGCGCAGACCGCGGTAACAAGCGATATCGAGCAAACGCTTGATGTTCATCTGCGTTTCGCTACGCAAGGCGCCTTCGGTTTTGAATTCGTTGTTGATGACGTTCCGGATGGCGGTTTGCTCATCGTCCGTCCACTGATTCACTTTTTTGTTGACATCAATGCCGGACTTGGCAAGGATATATCGGGCTGTAGACAAGCCAATGCCATAGATGTAAGTCAAACCGATTTCTCCGCGTTTGTTTTTTGGAAGGTCAATACCGGCTATACGGGCCATAATGTGTTGAATTATTTCGTTTGGAATGAATGCGTATTATCCTTGTTTTTGCTTGAATCGGGGATTCTTTTTGTTAATCACATAAAGACGCCCTTTTCTGCGCACGATTTTACAGTCGGCACTGCGTTTTTTGATGGAAGCTCTTACCTTCATATTGGTCGTTTTATTTGTATCTGAATATGATTCGTCCGCGGCTGAGATCATAGGGGCTCATTTCAACGCCTACTTTATCGCC
This sequence comes from Ferruginibacter sp., assembly GCA_046082125.1. Classification (GTDB taxonomy): domain Bacteria; phylum Bacteroidota; class Bacteroidia; order Chitinophagales; family Chitinophagaceae; genus Ferruginibacter. The sequence goes on from JBJTXG010000193.1 coordinate 1,390, forward strand.
CGGAAGAATTCGTATGTAGTGCATGCGCATTTTTCCGGAGATGGTCGCTAAAATCTCATGACCGTTTTCCAATTTTACCTTAAACATGGCATTGCTCAGGGCCTCAATAATCACGCCGTCTTGTTTTATCAATGCTTGTTTAGCCATAAAATTGGGGACGCGAAGATAGGAAACTTTATGAATAATTCGGCAAATTTTCCTATCATTACATCCTAAAATCGCCAAAAAATGAAAAAATTAATCGCAGGCGCCCTGGTTTTAGCCATTCTGGGTAGCTCATGTAAAAAAGATGATCCGGTTCCCGCACCGGGCGACACGAAGTTCCTGAATACAGCCCCCGGCACCACATGGAACTATAAAACCGTTGATAATCAAGATCTTACAGAAACACCATACACATTAACCTCGACCAACCGCGACTCCGTTTTGAATGGTCGTTCATACCATGTGTACACATACAACGATGCCAATGGCTCCAGTGATGAGTTTTACGGCATCTCCGGCAATGAATACTATCAGTTTTCAGAACTGGCGGCCGGACTTCCTCCTGTTGAATTCAAATATCTGGTTGATAATGTTGGAGCTGGTACTAGCTGGACCCAACCCCTCACGATCTCTCAAACACAACAAGGTGTAACGCTCACGTTCAATGCCACGCTCAAGTACACGATTGTAGACAAAGGAAACAGTGTGGCCATTGGCGGAAAGACTTATAACAACACGATCAAAGTAAAAACAGATATAATCAATCCATCGGTGACCAGCACGCTCCCTTTATCGATTACGGTTGAGCCAATCACACAGGATGTGTACGCGATCTATGCCCCGAAGTACGGATTAATTAAACGGAATACACAATTGAAAGTGGACATCAATATTCAATTTTTGGGCACTCAAAATGTGATCGACAACAACACCACGACGGAACTGATCAGTTCGAACATACCATAACGTACGAAAAAATAGACTAAAAAAAATCCACCGGCTTCGGTGGATTTTTTTTAGTTCAATATAGTCTCACATTTGTTCGAGGAAATTTACTTCGATGCGCCGATTTTCTGCTCGGCCGGCCTCGGTTTTATTCGTATCTACCGGTTGCGTGTCACCATAACCTTTAGTGTTTATTCGGGTTGGATCAATGCCTTTACTCACCAAGTAATCCCGAACAGCATTTGCCCGATCCAGTGATAGTTTCTGGTTGGCCTCTTTTTTACCAACATTATCGGTATGGCCGCCCACTTCAATACGCTGTTCAGATTTACGCTGCAGGTAGGACACTAGTCGGTCGAGGATAGCATAAGAGCTAGGTTGCAGCGTGGCTTTCCCATTGTCAAAATTGCAGCCTTCCAGATCCCAATCTTTGGCTGGCTGAAAGGTAAAGTTGACGATGAAGGGACTCTCATCAGAATACATTTGACCGGCTTTCAAGGCCGGAATGTCCAATAACTTGATATCATCTTTGGTGGGAATGGTATCCTTCATGTCGTACACATAATATTCATATATATCTCCGGCGGGCAAGTAGACCGATAACTCACCCACACTATCCGTCAACTCGCGGTATTGAGCTGCCGTATTTTTTGCTGAACGAAATACCACGATTTCATTCGGAAGCGGGTTTTTGGATTTATCTGTCAAAAAAACATCCACCGGCGCGTCGGTCGGTAAATTTTGCTGCCGCTGGGCAAACACCATTGATGTAGATAACACGCCAACAACGATTAGAACAAAGACACGATTCATACGGACTGTATTTTAAACTAAGGTAACACGGTATTTATTAAAAAAAACAAAAAGCATCATCGGCGATGCTGCAAACGAGGCATCATGGCAGCTTTCCAAGGCGCAAAGGAACCAGCGATGATTTGGCGGCGAGCTTCGCGCACTAACCAAGTATAAAACGCAAGGTTGTGTACACTGGCGATGGTGAGTCCGAGCAATTCCTGCGATTTGAACAAATGACGCAGGTAGGCTTTGGAATACGTGGCACTCATCGGACAGTCTATGGTATCGTCAATAGGCGAAAAATCGTGTTCCCATTTTTTGTTATCGATATTGATGATGCCATAGGCCGTAAACAACATCGCATTGCGTCCGTTTCGGGTAGGCATTACACAATCGAACATGTCGACGCCGAGGGATATACATTCGAGGATGTTCCAGGGGGTACCGACACCCATGAGATAACGGGGCTTCTCCGCTGGCAATAATTCACAGCATAAGGCACACATTTCGTACAGTAACTCGGTGGGCTCACCCACACTGAGACCACCGATAGCGTTGCCTGGCATGTTTTTGGCAGCGATGTACTCACAGGATTGTCTACGTAATTCGGCATGCACGCCGCCCTGCACAATTGGAAACAGGTTTTGCGTGTATCCGTAGCGGTCA
>JBJTXG010000194.1:0-3961 GCA_046082125.1 Ferruginibacter sp.
CGATGTCAGAAGGGAATGTTTTGGTAAAGATAAATTGGTCCAATAGGGCAGAGAAGCACTTTTTCCACTCTTGCCCGTGAGGAGCAATCTTGGTTCCGTATGATTCAAAAGCTACTAGGTGGGCAAGCTCATGAATTAAGGTTATCAGAAACGCGTAAGTATTCAGGGTTCCATTGATGGTGATATGATGCCCTCCCCGCTGTTTATATGTATAGTTGCCTAAAATTGATTTTCGTTTAGGCGTTATTGTTAGCTTGACTTGGTGTTTTTCAAGATAAGTCAGGACGTGATCGCCGGATCCTTTCGGCAAATATTGATGGATCTGCTGTACAGGTACCTCAGTGCGGGGCATGATTTTTTCGATTGATCAAGAGTACAGTACGCACTTCCAGAATCAGGTAAATCGGATAGAATAGTAGCGACCAGCCAATACTGCTTGTGTCTATGGTAGATCCGCTGGCAAAATAATAGACAAATAATGCGATACCGACCGTCATCATTTTGAGTAACATACCGCCAGAGATACCCCGCACGAACGCATTGGGGTTTGTTTGCTTCATGGCGGCGGATTGCAGTCGCACAGCCCCAACCGCCGTGATAAAAAAAATAGTATTAGCAATCAATAATACCAAGATGTTGACACCGGTTTGAGGAGCCAGGAAACACATTCCCAGCAGCATGGCCGTGATGCCGGCAAAGGTCCATATCAGCATACGCAAATCTCTCAGTGGGTTCATGATGTTTATTTACCTGTTTGGCGAATGAGGGTGTATAAGGTGGCGAAGATAAAAATTAATGGGAGCATCCAGATGGCTATTGGGCTTGTCCATCCAAAATACCGGTCTATGTGGTAGCCTAAAAAAACAAAAAGAGACAATCCAACCATGAATTGCATCGTCAATCCAATCATTTGTTTGGGTGATTTATTTTGTTGTTTCATGCTGAATACCGGTTATGGATGCTTCATTGCGTTGTGTCAGCCCTGGAGCGACCATTGGTGACCGGGGGCGCCAGGATTTTACGAACGGATTGCCAATATGCTTCCTGGTAAGTCAATTGCCGTTCGAGTGAATCGGCCCGTTGTTTCAACTGTCGATATTCTTTCAATTGCTTTACGTTGCCATATCCGCTACCAGGCAAATAGTATTTCAGGGGTGTAAAGAGGATCAGGGCGGTGGTGAGTCCAACCAGTAACAGGAAAAGAGTGCTCAGTCCTATATATACACTCCACCGTTCTAGCCTGAAACGGGCAATTTCCTGATACGCGTCTTCATTTGTAATGACAACTTTGTATCGTCCTCGCCCTTTCTGGAGTGTTTGAGTCGGTTTTTGCGCATTCGATTCCATACAAACACAAGGTACGAAAGCAACGATGATCCAGTGGATTGTTTTTCTGATTTTATGGTGGACAATCGCCGTTTTTACTGTATTTTTAAAAAGTGGAATGAGTTTCACGCCGCTTTTTTTAACACCTTGATAACGAAGCAATTCCGCCGGGGCGCACAAATCATTTTTTGGGCTTCCCAAAAAAAAAGAACTTTGTACACCGACGCCCAATGCCTACCATTCAAAAACTGACTATTGCCTGTATACTTTTTGCCGGTACGATGCTAACGTACCGTTCCGGATTGGCCCAGCCTACCTGGACCTTCAATCCGTTTGGCAACGAAAAAAAGCCGAAACAGTTTGAAGAAAAAATCCTGGGCTCTGAAAAAACAGCTACTAAAAAATTTACATTCCTGCGAAAGGTTTCACAGAATACAGTTTCACATTACAACTACTTTTTCAATGCAAACCGTAAATTGAATTTAGTTATAGAGCAGGCGACGGTTTCGCAGCAGGATGATTACTCGAAACAGCTCTCTTTTTATCCCTATTCACTGGAAAATACAGCCGGACAGAAAACTGAACTCGATTCGGTCATCTACAAATGCACGGCCGGTATCTTGCTTCATGATCTCCGAACAGAGTGGGTTGACAACATGTACCTACTGATCGGAAAAGCCTATTACTTCCGCAAACAATTCGATTCGGCCGCTCTGACCTTTCAATTCATCAATTACAATCTATACCCAAGAGGGAAGAAGGATCAGGAGGATCGGATTATTGGAGAGGGATCGACTCAAACAGGTAGTTCATTGTCAATCGCCAACCGCGAAAAACGCAACTGGCTTCAACGCGTATTCACGCAGCCGCCCAGCAGAAACGAATCATTGATCTGGTTGGCACGAACATACATCGAACAGGATTTGCTTGGTGAATCGGCCGGACTGATCAATATCCTACAGCATGATCCTAATCTTCCCAAACGACTCAAAGATGACCTTAATCAAGTTACAGCCTATTGGTATTTCAAACAGAACGTTACCGACAGCACGCTGACCTACTTGGAGAGGGCACTCAGTAGTGCTGAAACAAAAGCGGAAAAGGCCAGATGGTATTTCTTGCTGGCACAATTAAGTGAACAAGCCGGCCAATTTGAACAAGCGGCCAAGTATTACGAAAAAGCCGCAATAGCTACGGTTGATCCACTCATGGATATTTATGCACGACTGAACAAAGCCAGAATGTTCAAAGGGCAAGGCAGTGAGGAAGAATTGACAGCTAGTGTCAATAATTTATTGAAACTAGCCAGGAAAGACCGTTATCAATCCTACCGGGACATCATTTACCACAGTGCAGGTATTTTAGCCATGAGAATACCCGACACGGCTCAGGCCGTTTTGTTTTTCGAAAAAGCGCTGCAATATAACAACGGCAACCTGGGAAATAAAAATAAAGCTCACGTGCAATTGGCCGATATTGCTTTCCAGAAAAAAAACTACATCATTGCTTCCAGTCACTACGACAGCCTCGATTTAGTGCACCCTTCCTTATCGCAAGACTCGGCAGCTATCGCATTGCGTAAAGACGTATCAAAACGATTGGCAGCCTATACATCGACAATCCAGCGCGAGGATAGCCTGCAAGCCATTGCATTGCTACCGCCAGCTGAACGGGATCAATTGTTGAAGAAACTTTCTAAAAAATTACGGAAAGGAGAAGTAGCTGATGGTGCTGACGATCCGGGTATTCAAAATGGGCTGTCCTCCTCTTTTTCCACCACCACGGCGCCTGCGGATCTGTTTCAAACGTCCTCGAAAGGGGATTGGTATTTTTATAACGCCTCGGTGAAGTCGAAAGGATTCAATGAATTCAAATCTAAATGGGGTAAACGGGAGAATGTAGATAACTGGAGACGACAGTCGGCTCTGATGGTCATGGCTAATCCAGATATTACAGATCCGTTGGCTCCAATCCCAACAGACTCTTCCGCCAATGACCCAACGGGCAAACCGATCCCAAACAGTTACGACGATCTCTTGTCGCAGATACCACTTACTCCGGAACGGATTGACAGCAGTAATCAACAAATCAAAACGGCCTTGCTGATGATGGCGCGTGTTTTTGAATATGAATTAACCGATTATCCTCAGGCATTGGAAATGTATGAGCAATACAGGCAACGGTTTCCGGATAGCCTCGATGCGGATGTACTGCTTGGTTTATATCACACCCACAGCAAACTAGGTAACCAAACCGAGGCTAATCAGTACAAAGAAATGCTTGCGCGTACTTTTCCAAACAGTGAGCAAAATCGGTTATTAACAAACCCGTCATCCGTGAAAAGAACAGTCAATACGCCTGAAATGACTGCTTCCTACGATGCCATTTATCAGGCGTTTATTAGTGGCGATATGGTCAAGGCGCTGCAGCTCAAACAGCAAGCCGACAGTGTGTATGGATCACATTACTGGACTCCGCCTTTATTATTTTTGGAATCGGCGGCTTATCTCAAACAACGAAAAGACAGTCTCGCTCAACAGTCGTTGCAATGGCTGATTCAACGCTTTCCGGAATCGCCGTTGAAACCACGTGCGGAGCATTTGTTGAAAATTATTTCCCAGCGCGATAGTCTGGA